>JBOICE010000039.1:0-8852 GCA_050739815.1 Pseudomonas sp.
CGGCGTGGCCGATGAGGATGCATTCGCGGCCGTCGCGGCTGTAGCGCGCCACCTCAATGTGCACCTTGGTCACCAGTGGGCAGGTGGCGTCGAACACCTTGAGGCCGCGCTGCTCGGCCTCCTTGCGCACTGCCTGGGACACGCCATGGGCGCTGAAGATGACGATGACGTTGTCCGGCACCTGATCCAGCTCTTCGACGAATACCGCACCGCGCGCGCGCAGGTCCTCGACCACGAACTTGTTGTGCACCACTTCATGTCGCACATAGATCGGCGGACCGAAGACTTCCAGTGCGCGGTTGACGATTTCGATCGCGCGATCGACGCCGGCGCAGAAGCCACGGGGGTTGGCGAGTTTGATTTGCATGGGTGTTTCCCTCATCCGCCCTGCGGGCCGTCTACCCCCCGAAGGGAGCAGGCAAATTAGACCGGTTTGACCGAGATGATCTCGACCTGAAAACTCAGTGTCTTGCCCGACAGCGGATGGTTGAAGTCGATAGTCACTTGAGCTTCATCGAACGTTTTGACCACACCTGGTAGCTCGGTATTCGCTGCGTCATTGAAGATCACCAGCAAGCCTTCGGACAGCTCCATATCCTGAAACTGCGCGCGCGGCATTACCTGCACATTCTGTGGGTTGGGCTGACCAAAGCCACGCTCCGGCTCAACCAGCAGCGTGCGCTTGTCGCCCGCCTTGAGGCCAAACAAGGCGGCCTCAAAACCCGGCAGCAGGTTACCGTCGCCGACCTTGAAGGTGGCAGGTTGCTTATCGAAGGTGCTGTCTACGACTTCGCCCGAGTCGAGATTCAGGGCGAAATGCAGGGTGACTTCCTTGTCCGGGCCAATGCGCTGCTCAGTGACAATAGACTCAGTCATGGGCGGGTTCTCCGGACTTCTTAGTTTTGAACATATCCAAGGCCAGCAGGATGGCGCCGACCGTAATTGCGCTATCCGCGATGTTGAACGCGGGGAAGTACCAGCGGTTCTGCCAATGCACCAGGATGAAATCGACCACATGACCGAGCATTACGCGGTCATACAGATTGCCCAGTGCGCCGCCCAGAACCAATGCCAGAGCGATAGCCAGCCAGGTTTCTGCGACTTTCAGGCGTTTGAGCCAGACCACCAGAACGGCACTCACGCCTATGGCGATTAATGCGAACAACCAGCGCTGCCAGCCCGAGCCATCCGCCAGGAAGCTGAAAGCTGCACCGGTGTTGTACGCCAGCGTCCAGCTGAAGTAGTCCGGGATTACCACGATTTGCTGATACAGGGTCAATGCGCCCTCGAAATAGAACTTGCTCGCCTGATCCAGCACGAACACCAGCACGCTCAGCCAAAGCCAAGCCAAGCGTCCAAAGCGGCTAGCCTCAGGCATAGTGACGCACCTCACCGGCACCGCTGATGTTGTCTACGCAGCGGCCGCAAATTTCCGGATGCTCCGGGTTAACCCCGACATCCTCACGGTGATGCCAGCAGCGGGCGCACTTGGCGTGGCTGGATTTCACCACTTTGAGCTTAAGACCGGAAACCTCGGTCTCCACAGCATCAACCGGCGCACCCAACAGCGGTGCAACACTGGCCGTCGAGGTGATCAACACGAAGCGCAGTTCGTTGCTGAGCTTGGCCAGATCGGTAACCAACGCCTCTTCGGCATACAGCGTGACCTCGGCCTGCAGGTTGCCACCGATAGCTTTAGCCGCGCGGAGGTTTTCCAGCTCCTTGTTCACCGCCACCTTAACGGCCATGACCCGCTCCCAGAACGCCCGGTCCAACGCGATACCTTCCGGCAATTCGCTCAGGCCCTCGTACCAGGTATTCAGCATTACCGACTCATTACGCGCGCCCGGCAGGTACTGCCAGAGTTCGTCGGCGGTGAAGGACAGGATCGGCGCAATCCAGCGCACCAGTGCTTCGGCGATATGGAACAGCGCGGTCTGACAGGAACGTCGCGCGGTGCTATCCGCCGCGGTGGTGTACTGACGATCCTTGATGATGTCGAGGTAGAAACCGCCCAGCTCCTGCACGCAGAAGTTGTGCACCTTCTGGTAAACGTTCCAGAAACGGTACTCGCCGTAGGCCTCTTCCAGCTCGCGCTGCAGCAACAGGGCGCGATCCACCGCCCAACGATCCAGAGCCAGCATGTCTTCGACCGGCAGCAGGTGCTGGGCCGGGTCAAAACCGCTCAGGTTGGAGAGCAGAAAACGTGCGGTGTTACGGATACGACGGTAGGCGTCGGCGCTGCGCTGCAGGATCTGCTGCGATACCGCCATCTCGCCGGAGTAGTCGGTCGCGGAAACCCACAGGCGCAGGATGTCAGCACCCAAGGTGTCGGTGACCTGCTGCGGGGCGATCACGTTGCCCATCGACTTGGACATTTTGCGACCGTTCTCATCGACGGTGAAACCGTGGGTGAGCAGTTCGCGATACGGCGGGTGGTTGTCGATGGCGCAGCCGGTGAGCAAGGACGAATGGAACCAGCCGCGGTGCTGGTCCGAGCCTTCCAGGTACAAGTCTGCACGCGGACCACTTTCGTGGCCCAGCGCGTGCGAGCCGCGCAGCACGTGCCAATGGGTGGTGCCGGAATCGAACCAGACGTCCAGGGTGTCGCTGATCTTGTCGTACTGGGCCGCCTCGGCGCCGAGCAGTTCAGCCACATCCAGCTTGAACCAGGCCTCGATACCTTCTTGCTCGACACGCTGAGCGACTTCTTCCATCAGCTCAACGGTACGTGGGTGCAGGTCGCCGCTTTCCTTATGCAGGAAGAACGGAATCGGCACACCCCAGTTACGTTGCCGCGAAATGCACCAGTCAGGCCGACCGGCGATCATGCTGTGCAGGCGCGCCTGGCCCCAGGCCGGAACGAATTCGGTGTGCTCGATACCCGTCAGCGCCCGCTCACGCAGAGTGGCGCCTTCGCTTGGCTGCTTGTCCATGCCGACGAACCACTGCGCCGTGGCGCGGTAGATCAGCGCAGTCTTGTGACGCCAGCAGTGCATGTAGCTGTGGCTGATGGTTTCGGTGTGCAGCAGGCTGCCCACTTCGGCCAGTTTGTCGACGATGTTCGGGTTGGCCTTCCAGATGAACTGGCCTCCGAAGAATGGCAACGACTCGACATACACACCGTTGCTTTGCACCGGGTTGAGGATGTCGTCGTTGACCATGCCGTAGCGCTTACAGGTGACGAAGTCGTCCTCACCATAGGCTGGCGACGAGTGGACCACACCTGTACCGGCGCCCAGCTCGACGTACTCCGCCAGATAGACCGGCGACAGCCGCTCGTAGAAGGGATGGCTGAAGTTGATCAACTCCAGGGCTTCGCCTTTCGCGGTGGCGATCACCGAGCCTTCCAGCTGGTAACGCTGCAGACAGGACTCAACCAGCTCCTCAGCCAGCAACAGCAACTTGTCGCCCACATCCACCAAGGCGTAGTTGAACTCCGGGTGCAGGTTCAGCGCCTGGTTGGCCGGGATGGTCCAGGGTGTGGTGGTCCAAATCACGATAGACGCAGGCTTGGGCAGCGCTGCCAGGCCAAAAGCGCCGGCGAGCTTGGCATCATCCACGCACGGGAAGGCCACATCGATGGTCGCGGACTTCTTGTCGGCATATTCGACTTCGGCTTCAGCTAACGCCGAACCACAGTCGAAGCACCAGTTCACCGGTTTCAAACCCTTGAAGACGAATCCGCCCTTGACCATTTCCGCCAGGGCACGGATTTCACCGGCCTCGTTGCCGGAATCCATGGTTTTGTAAGGGTTGCTCCAGTCACCCAGCACGCCCAGGCGGATGAAGTCGGCTTTCTGCCCCTCGATCTGCTCGGTCGCGTAAGCACGGCACAGTTCGCGGGTTTTGTCTGCGGACAGGTGCTTGCCGTGGGTCACTTCGACCTTGTGCTCGATCGGCAAGCCGTGACAGTCCCAGCCCGGCACGTAAGGCGCATCGAAACCCGAGAGGGTTTTCGAACGGGTGATGATGTCCTTGAGAATCTTGTTAACCGCGTGACCGATGTGAATATTGCCGTTGGCGTAGGGAGGGCCATCGTGCAGCACGAACTTCGGACGATCCTTACCCATCTCCCGCAGCTTCTGGTACAGGCCAATGCTGTCCCAGCTCTGCAGAATTTGCGGCTCGCGCTGCGGCAGGCCAGCCTTCATCGGGAAGGCGGTATCCGGGAGGTTTAGCGTGGCTTTGTAGTCGGTCATCTCAGGCTCTTCACTTAAGCGGTTGGCCCAGCCAATGGGCACGGGCAGCGGCGACATCCGCGTCTATCGCCGACTTCAGCGCCTCCAGGGAGGCGAAACGCTGCTCATCACGCAGCTTATGGTGGAATGCCACCGTCAAACGCCGGCCATAAATATCGCCGGAAAAATCTAATAAATGCACTTCCAAGTGAGCACTGCCGTCGCCATGCACTGTGGGCCGCACGCCGATATTCGCGACGCCTGGGCAGCGCTGGCCATCCAGTTCAGTGCTGACCAAATAAACCCCGGTCAGCGGCACCCGGCGACGCTTGAGTTGCACGTTTGCCGTTGGCGTGCCCAATTGGCGGCCGAGCTTTTGCCCATGCAACACTCGCCCGACGATCTGGAATGGCCGCCCCAGCAAGCGTTCGGCCAGAGCGAAATCCGCCGCGGCCAGCGCTTCACGCACTCGCGTACTGCTGACACGCAGCCCATCGACCTCGACGGTCGCGGCAGCTTCCACGCTGAAACCCTCAGCGGCACCGGCTTGCAGCAAAAACTCAAAATCACCCGCGCGATCACAGCCAAAACGGAAATCGTCACCGACCTCCAGATGCTGCACACCGAGTCCCTCCACCAATACCGCGTGGACGAACTCGGCGGCACTCAACTCACGCAGTCGGTGGTTGAACGACAAGCACAGCACCCGGTCGACGCCTTCAGCGGCGAACAGCGCCAACTTGTCACGCAAACGAGCCAAACGCGCCGGTGCCAAGTCTGGGGCAAAGTACTCACGGGGCTGTGGCTCGAAAATCACCACACAGCTGGGCACGCCCAACTCGACCGCGCGCTCGCGCAGACGCGCCAGGATGGCCTGATGGCCGCGGTGCACGCCGTCAAAATTACCGATGGTGGCAACACAGCCCCGATGCTGGGGCCGTAAGTTGTGAAGGCCTCGAACCAGCTGCATAGGACGCTTCTTGCTCACAAAGTGGTCGATTATACGCACACCCGACGCCATACAACAGGCGACGGCCCAACCAGGAGAGACGGACACCGAAAGCGTAAAAGTCGGGAGCGGGCATCCGAGACTGGCAACCGCCCCCGAATCACAACACTGCCTTTCTGGAAAAGTCTTTCAGGCGAAAGCCCAACAACACCAACATACCGAAATAACTCACGACACCGCCGGCGACGAGCATGCCTAGACGCATGAAACGCTCCCACATGCCCCCCTGATCCCATGCAGGCATCAGATACAAGATGCCGAGCAGAACCGCCGACATGACCAGCACCGCGGTGATCAATTTGCCCAAAAACAGCACCCAGCCCGGCTGCGGCGCGAACAGTTGTTGTTTGCGCAGCTGCCAGTAGAGCAATCCGGCATTGATACAAGCCCCCAAGCCGATAGCCAATGCCAGCCCGGCATGCTGCGAGCCTAAGGGAAAGGTGAAGAAGAAGAGCACGTTCATGGCCTGCGTCACCGCCAGGGTAAACAGCGCGATTTTGACCGGTGTTTTGATGTTGCGCTGAGCATAAAACCCCGGCGCCAGGACCTTGATCAGCAGGATGCCGGTCAAGCCGACCGCATAGGCGATCAGCGCCAACTGCGTCTTCTGTGCATCATGGGCGGTAAATTTGCCGTACTGAAACAGCGAGACCGTCAGCGGCTCCGCGAGCAGCGCCAGCGCCAGCGCACAAGGCAGAGCCAGCAACAGGCAAAGTCGCAAGCCCCAGTCCAGCACCCGGGAAAACTCCGGCACATCCTTATTGGCAAAGGTTTTCGATAGCACCGGCAACAGAATTGTCCCCAGCGCCACGCCCAGCACCCCCGAAGGCAGCTCCATAAGGCGATCCGCGTAATACATCCAGGAAACCGAGCCCGCGACCAGAAACGAGGCGAAGATGGTGTTGATGATCAGCGATATTTGACTGACCGACACCCCAAGAATGGCTGGCCCCATCTGTTTCAAAACCCGCCAGACACCGCTATCTCGCACATTAAGGCGCGGCAACACCAGCATGCCGATCTTCTTCAGGTGCGGCAGCTGGTAAGCCAACTGCAAGAAACCACCAACCAGCACCGCCCAGCCCAGCGCCATCACCGGAGGGTCGAAATAGGGTGTCAGGAACAGGGCGAAAGCGATCATGCTGACGTTGAGCAACGTCGGCACAAAGGCCGGTACCGAAAAGCGATTCCAGGTATTAAGTATCGCGCCAGCCAGCGAGGCGAGTGAGATCAGTAATATATAAGGGAAGGTCACACGCAGCAACGCAGAGGTCAGTTCGAACTTTTCAGGCGTATCGGTAAAGCCAGGGGCTGTCACCCAGATAACCCAGGGCGCTGCCAGCATTCCCAGCACAGTGACGACGGCCAACACCAAGGTGAGCAACCCCGACACATAGGCGACAAAGGTACGCGTCGCCTCCTCGCCCTGCTGGCTTTTGTATTCCGCCAGGATCGGTACGAACGCCTGCGAGAATGCGCCCTCGGCAAAAATCCGCCGCAGCAGATTAGGCAGCTTGAAGGCGACAAAAAAAGCGTCCGTGGCCATGCCCGCACCAAAAATTCGCGCCACGATGGTATCCCGCACAAAACCCAGCACACGGGAAAGCATCGTCATGGAGCTGACTGCGGCCAGCGACTTGAGTAAATTCATAGGGCTAGATTTCTACCGCTTGATTTAGGTGCCACAACGCCCACGCTCAGCCGCGCTGAGCAACGCAAGCCTTACCCTCAATGCTTGAGTCTGCCAGTAGCACCAAGCCAAAGCCGGCGAGTGTAGAACCCGCACATAAATAAATCACGCCCTCATCCACACCGCGCTCATCGCCCACCCTCCCTCAGAGCGCCGAAGCGCACTTGACAAGGGCAGAACAGATCGGCATGATTCGCGGCCTTATTTGTTTAGTCATTCCCCAAAGTTTTTCGAGGAGCTCGACGGTGGCCAATACACCTTCTGCCAAAAAACGCGCTAAACAGGCTGAGAAGCGTCGTAGCCATAACGCCAGCCTGCGCTCCATGGTTCGTACTTACATCAAGAACGTGGTCAAGGCTATCGACGCCAAAGACCTCGAACTCGCTCAAACTGCCTACACCTTGGCTGTGCCAGTAATCGACCGCATGGCCGACAAAGGCATCATCCACAAGAACAAAGCAGCACGTCATAAAGGCCGCCTGAATGCCCACATCAAGGCACTCGGCGAAGCCGCTGCAGCCTAAGTCTGACGCGCTTAAAAAACCGACCTGAGGGTCGGTTTTTTATTGTCTGGAGAAAACGCAACAACCCAGACCGGAATCTGGGTTAACGCTTAAGGCTTTTCCGGCCAGGGCAGAATCGGGATCGCCGTCACCGCATTCTGCGGACTACCCTCGATCACCCGATCGCTGTACACCAGATAGACCAAGGTGTTGCGCTTGCGATCAAAGAACCGCACCACCTGCATGGTCTTGAAGACCAACGAGGTGCGCTCCTTGAACACCACCTCACCCTCTTTCAACTCGGAAACAAAACGAATCGCCCCGACCTGGCGACAAGCAATCGAAGCCTCGGCCCGATCCTCCGCCAAACCCAGGCCACCCTTGACACCGCCGGTCTTGGCGCGCGACAGGTAGCAGGTAACACCCTCCACCTTGGGATCATCGAAAGCCTCGACGAGGATCTTGTCGTTCGGCCCCACCCACTTGAACACCGTGGAGACCTGACCGACCTCCTCCGCGCTCACACCGAACGACAGCAGCGGCAGCGCCAGCAACACGCCCAGCAATCCATTAGCTACTCGCATCGCCAAACTCCTCGCCACCCGCAGGCAGACTCACTCAAACCAGAATCAAATTGTCGCGATGCACCAATTCCGGCTCATCGACGTAGCCCAGCAATTTTTCGATCGCATCCGACGGCTGACCGACGATTTTTTGCGCCTCGGCCGCACTGTAGTTTGCCAAGCCACGCGCCACTTCCCGCCCATCCGGCCCAACACAAACCACCATCTCGCCACGGCGAAAGCCGCCCTGCACGGCTTTCACCCCAACTGGCAGCAGACTCTTATGCCCCTGGAGCAAGGCATTCACAGCCCCCGCGTCCAACACCAAAGTGCCGCGCGTCTGCAGATGCCCAGCCAACCACTGCTTGCGTGCCGCGAGCAAGCCGCGCTCCGGCGCCAATAGCGTGCCGAGGCGCTCGCCCGCCTTAAGCCGAGCCAATACACACTCGATGCCGCCACCAACAATAATCGTGTGCGCCCCGGAACGCGCAGCCAGCCGCGCAGCGCGCAACTTGGTCTGCATACCGCCACGCCCCAACGCACCACCGGTTCCACCCGCGACCGCATCCAACGCCGGATCATCCGCACGAGCTTCGTGAATCAATTGAGCATCGGGATTGTGCCGCGGATCAGCATCGAACATGCCATCGCGATCGGTGAGGATGACCAGCAGGTCGGCCTCCACCAGATTGGCCACGAGCGCAGCCAAGGTGTCGTTGTCACCGAAACGGATCTCATCGGTAACCACGGTGTCATTTTCATTGATCACCGGAATTGCACCAAGCTCGACCAGCGTGCGCAAGGTGCTGCGCGCATTCAGATAGCGCTTGCGATCCGACAGATCATCATGGGTCAGCAGAATCTGCGCCGTATGCCGGCCATGCTGGGCAAAACTGGACTCCCAGG
>JBOICE010000040.1:0-4403 GCA_050739815.1 Pseudomonas sp.
CTCCTGACCACCGAGCAGTGCCTGCTCAATCGCAACCGCAACGCCCATCTGGGCAAGGACGAGGTGACTCGGCGGCTGACCGACTACCTCGGCGCCGAACAGGTGATCTGGCTGCCGCGCGGCTGCAAGTTCGACGAAACCGACGGCCATGTCGACGACCTGGCCTGCTTCGTCCGCCCCGGCGAGGTGCTGTTGCAGTGGACCGACGAGCGCAGCGATCCGCAGTGGGAAATCTACCAGGAGGCCTACGACATCCTGCGCAGCACCCGCGACGCCCGCGGCCGCGAGCTGCAGGTGCACAAGCTGCCGCAGCCGCGCCTGCTGGAGTGGACGGCGCAAGAGGCGGCCGGGCTGGATCAGAACGACGCCACCCACCTGCGTCAGGCCGGCACCAAGATCTGCGCCTCCTATATCAACTACTACGCCGGCAACTCGGTGATCGTGCTGCCGCTGTTCGGCGATGCCAAGGATCGCGTGGCGCAGGCGACCCTGGCCGAGCTATTCCCCAAGCATCGGATCATCGGCATCGACAACTCGCGGGAAATCCTCCTCGGCGGCGGCAACGTCGCCTGCATCACCATGCCGCAATACGCGGCCGCGGCCCACGACTCTGCCACCCACGACTCCAGCACCCACGACTAGAGGAGCACGGCGATGAACCTTCGTACTCTGCTCACCAGCGCCTGCCTCGGCCTCGCCGCGGCAGGCGCGCAGGCGGCAACCGACAAGCCGCAAGTCAATCTGTACATCTGGAGTGAATACCTGGCGCCGGACACGCTGACCGCGTTCGAACAGAAGACCGGCATCCACGTGGTAGCCGATCACTTCGACTCGCTGGAGACCGTCGAAACCAAGCTGCTCACCGGTCGCAGCGGTTACGACCTGGTGTTGACCGCAGGCCAGCATCTGACCCGCGCCATCGCCAGCGGCGCCCTGCAGCCGCTGGATAAGTCGCAGTTGCCGCATTTCCAAGGGCTAGATCCGGAGTTCGCCAAGCACATGGCGAGCTTCGATCCGGGCAACCGCTACGCCGGGTTGTACGTCTGGGGCACTACCGGTGTCGGCTATCAGCAGCAGGCGATCGAGGCGCGGATGGCGGATGCCCCGGTGGACAGCTGGTCGATGTTGCTCGACCCGCAAGTGGTGGCGCGCTTCGCCGACTGCGGCGTGAGCTACCTGAATGATCCCAATGAGGTGTTCGCCGCCGCCATGCGTTACCTGGGCCTGGACATCAATCGGCAGAACCTGGATGACTTGAAGGCCGCCGAGGCACATCTGGCGAAGATTCGCCCGTATATCCGCTATTTCGATAACGACCGCAACATCAATGACCTGGCCAACGGCAACACCTGCCTGGCGATGTCCTGGAACGGCAACGTCGCTATAGCTGCGAGCCAGGCCGAGCAGGCCGGTAAGCCGTTCGACCTGAAATATCAGATACCCAAGGAAGGTACGTTGCTCTGGTTCGATGCCATGGTCGTCCCCAAGGATGCTCCGCACCCTGAGGCCGCACTGGCGCTGATGGATCACCTGATGACCCCGGAAGTCATCGGCGCGATCACCAACACCATCTATTACGCCAACGCCGTGCCGGCGGCTGCGGCGACGGTCGATGCGGCGATCCTCAATGACCCTGGCACCTACCCGCCGCAAGCGGTGCGCGCGGCGCTCTACACCAAGAACGACAACGCTCGCGAGTTCAACCGCGCGCTGACTCGGGCGTTTAACCGGTTGAAGTCGGGGTTATAAAAAGCGCCGTCGCCCAGACCGCTGGGCGCCAGCTGGTTCGGCGTGATTTCGATGGCTCCCGCGCTCCCGCGTGGGAACCCCGCCACGGACGCTCTGCGTCCGCTGTTGAAGGATGTCGGACGAGGTGTTCTTCCCGCCCCGACAGGCGCCCTCTATGCTCAGCACAATCCCGTGCAGGAGCTAGCCCATGCTTGGTCTCGAACATCTCGGTCTGTTTCTCGCCGCTACCCTGGCGCTCAACCTCACGCCGGGGCCGGATATGCTCTATATCGCCTCGCGCTCCAGCGCTCAGGGCACGTCGGCGGGGCTGGTTTCCAGCCTTGGGATTGGCGCCGGTTGCCTGCTGCACGCGGTAGCCGCGGCCTTTGGTTTATCGGCTTTGCTGATGATGTCGGCGCTAGCCTTCAGCCTAGTCAAGTGGGCCGGGGTGCTCTACCTGATCTGGCTCGGTATCCAGATGATTCGCTCTGCTGCCCGAGAGCAGAGCAATCAGGCACTCGTGCCAGCCAGCTTGCGGCAGATTTTCCTGCAGGGTGTTTGGGTCAATGTCTTCAACCCCAAGGTGGCGCTGTTCTTTCTGGCCTTCCTACCGCAATTTGCCCAGGCCGGCTCGCCGCATTTCGTCTGGCAAGTACTCACGCTGGGGCTGCTGTTCAACCTCTGCGGCACCCTGGTCAACGCTGGGGTAGCCGTGCTTTGTGGGCATTTCGGCAACCGCTTGGGCAGCCGGCCAAGCTGGCGCCGTTGGCAG
Source organism: Pseudomonas sp. (assembly GCA_050739815.1). Classification (GTDB taxonomy): domain Bacteria; phylum Pseudomonadota; class Gammaproteobacteria; order Pseudomonadales; family Pseudomonadaceae; genus Aquipseudomonas. Next base: position 2,501 of record JBOICE010000040.1, read on the forward strand.
CAGAGCGGGGCCGGGGCGGTGATCATGGCGATGGGCGTTGGCCTGGCTTTTACCGAGCGCCGTTGAGGCCTGTGCCGTGGGCCGGGGTCTAGCCGTACAGGCCACTAACGCGAAAACTGGGGGCCGGACTTGGTGTTGTTGCCTTTCGCCAGGCGGTCGTAGAGCACCACGTTGACCGTCGCCGCCAGGTTCATGCAGCCGCTGGTGGGGATATAAATCACATCTTCACACCACTCCAGGACGCTTTTACCCAGCGAGCCATCTTCTGGGCCAAAGATGTAAATGGCGCGGTCCGGGTGGGTGTAGTCCGGCAATGCTCGGGCGCCGTCGACCATCTCGACCGCGACCGGCGTGCAGCCGAGTGGGATGATTTTTTGCAGATCATCGATACCGATCAGCGGAATATCCTGGTGAATCATCTTGGTGTCGGTGATGAACTCTTGCGCACGGGCATAACGCTTGCCGGTGTAGAACACCGAATTGACGTTATAGCAGCCCGCCGCGCGCATCACTGAACCGACGTTTTCCGGGGACTTGGGGTTGAATAACCCGATGCAGCTGTACCGTCTGTTCGCCACTTGTACGTGCTCTTGAAGAAAGCCGCGATTATACGGGCTTGGCCGCAACCAGGGGCGGGCAGGGTGATGGCCGGGTCTGCAGGCGTGGCCGGTCGAGGGGCGTTGCCTGCAAACGGCGCCGATTACTCTTTGCTTTTCAGCAGGCTGGCGAGGTCGCCGAAGGCCTTGTAGGTCGACTTCGGCCCTTGCTGGCTGGCGGTCGAGCCTTCGCTGAAGTACTGCTGGTCGGTATAGCGCGCGTGCTCATTGTCGTGGCAGTACAGGCAGAGCAGCTCCCAGTTCGAGCCATCCTGTGGGTTGTTGTCGTGATTGTGGTCGCGGTGATGGACGGTCAGTTCACTCAGACGCTTGCCGCTGAATTCGCGGGCGCAACGGCCGCAGACCCAGGGGTACATTTTCAGGGCTTTTTCCCGGTAGCCTTCTTCACGGCTGCGCTGGGCCTCTGCGAGGATGCGGTCGGTCTTTTGAGTCGCCGCAGATTTTTCCGTGCTCATGTTGCCACCTGTTTCAATCGTCTAATTGCTTTAACAAAGCTTAGCGCTTTCTCTCGCTGCGCTGTAGCCACACAGTCCACCGGGCTCAATGCGCGGGCTTGAGTTTTTCCGCAATCCAGAGGGTATGCCGGGTGCCTTTATTGCCGTGGGCATAGACCTGCACCTCTTCGACCTTGAAGCCGGTCTTGCGCACTTTTTCCGAGAATTTGCGATCCGCGCTGGCCGACCACACCGCCAGCACGCCTGCTGGCCGCAGCGCGCGATGGCAGGCATTCAGCCCTTCCATTGAATAGAGCCAGCTATTGCCCTTCTGGGTCAGCCCCTCTGGGCCGTTATCAACGTCCAGCATGATCGCATCGAAGCCTTGCGGCTCGGCTTGCAGCACCTTGGCCACATCGATGGCTCGCACCTCGGCGCGTTTATCCAGAATCGGCTGGCCAGCCTTGACGCCGAGCGGCCCGCGATTCCACTCGATCACTCCCGGCACCAGTTCAGCCACCAGCACTTCGGCATTCTCACCCAGGTGCTTGAGTGCCGAGGCCAGGGTAAAACCCATGCCCAGCCCGCCGATCAGAACGCGCGGCCGCGGGCGGTGGGCGACTCTCTTGCAGGGGATCTCGGCCAGCGCATCTTCCGAGCCATGCATGCGGGTGTTCATCAACTGACCACCGTCACCGCCCTGGATCTTGATCACGAAATCTTCCCCGTACTCGAACAGGCACAGCGCACCGCCGTTATTGGGGATCTCTACGGTGTCGAGTAATACAAAGCGCTTCATGGCGGTCTCGGGAGTGGCGGTTGGTCGCTGGGGCTGAGCGAAGGGGTGCGGGT
>JBOICE010000041.1:0-12542 GCA_050739815.1 Pseudomonas sp.
GCATCGAAGAAATCATCGAAGACTTTCGCCGGGGCAAGATGGTGCTCCTGGTCGACGACGAAGACCGCGAGAATGAGGGCGACCTGCTCCTCGCCGCCGAGAGGGTGACGCCGGCCGCCATCAACTTCATGGCCCGTGAAGCACGCGGCCTGATCTGCCTGACCCTGACCGACGAACACTGTCAGCGCCTGGGCCTCGAACAGATGGTGCCGAGCAATGGCAGCGTCTTCGCCACCGCCTTTACCGTGTCCATCGAGGCGGCCGATGGGGTGACCACCGGCATCTCGGCGGCCGACCGTGCACGCACCGTGCAGGCAGCGGTTGCCTCTGATGCGAAAGCCGATGATCTGGTGCAGCCCGGGCACATTTTCCCGTTGCGCGCCAAGGAGGGCGGCGTGCTGACCCGTGCCGGGCACACCGAGGCCGGTTGTGACTTGGCGCGCCTGGCCGGCTTCAGCCCGGCGGCGGTAATCGTCGAGGTGATGAACGATGACGGCAGCATGGCCCGTCGCCCGCAGCTGGAAGTCTTCGCTGCGCAGCACGGGATCAAGATCGGCACCATCGCCGATCTGATCCACTACCGTCTGAGTACCGAACATACCGTCACGCGCATAGGTGAGCGCGAGTTGCCGACGGTGCATGGCACCTTCCGCCTGATCACTTTCGAGGATCGCATCGAAGGCGGCGTGCATATGGCCCTGGTGATGGGCGAGATCACAACGGACGCCCCGACGCTGGTGCGCGTCCACGTGATCGACCCGCTGCGCGACCTGGTCGGCGCCGAATACACCGGGCCGAAGAACTGGACACTGTGGGCGGCCCTGCAAAAAATCGCCGAGCAGGGCCATGGCGTGGTCGTGGTGCTGGCTAACAGCGAAACGTCCCAGGCCCTGCTCGAGCGGGTGCCGCAACTGACCCAGACTCGCCGACAGTTCAGCCGCTCGCAGTCGCGGATCTACTCCGAAGTCGGCACCGGTGCGCAGATCCTGCAAGACCTCGGCGTGCGCAAACTGCGCCACCTCGGCCCACCGCTGAAATATACCGGTCTGACCGGCTACGACCTGGAAGTGGTGGAAAGCATTCCTTTCGAGGAGTGAGCAAGCCCGGGGCGATCAACCCCTGCGCATCTGAATTCCCACCTACGCGGGAATGACGGTGGTGCGGCACTCAGCCGCGTCTAGCCCCCCAAACATCCCGCCACCCCGGCCAGAGCAGAGCCCCAGGGGACGGCCTCTGTGCGCCCCGATTTCCTCCCTCGCGGGAATGGCGGCGGCGCCCACCCTGAGCCAGCCCGACAACCATCAGTCGGAAGGCAACCCTCGACAGGATCAAGGAAGCTGCGAAGGACTTGCACATATCTTGGAATACCATAATATGACATTCCACAGATTGTGGATTTAAATCACAATCCGTCTAGTGCGAAATGGAAGCAAGTCGCCTCCTTAGCCCACGAAACATGGGCAGCACCGAGGCAAGGCCAGGAAAGGTTGGCAGGCCCCGAGCCCCACGTTCACAAGCTTCAGCTCCATGCGTTACGGCTCGAAAACAACTACAAAATCGAGGAATACAGCATGTTGGATAGAAAACGCGTGACCTCCGCCCTCGCCGCTCTGGCGCTGGTGGCGGGCAGCAACATGGCGACAGCCGCCGACAGCCTGAACTTCGTCAGCTGGGGCGGCTCCACCCAGGATGCGCAAAAGCAAGCCTGGGCCGAGCCCTTCAGCAAGGCTTCCGGCATCGCCGTGGTGCAGGATGGCCCGACCGACTACGGCAAACTCAAGGCCATGGTCGAAAGCGGCAACGTGCAGTGGGATGTGGTCGATGTCGAAGCCGACTTCGCCCTGCGCGCCGCCAGCGAAGGCCTGATAGAGCCGCTGGACTTCAAACAGATCCAGCGCGACAAGATCGACCCGCGCTTCGTCTCCGACCACGGCGTCGGCTCGTTCTTCTTCTCCTTCGTGCTCGGCTACAACCAGGGCAAGCTGGGTAGCAAAGAGCCGCAAGACTGGAGCGCCCTGTTCGACACCAAGACCTATCCCGGTAAACGCGCCCTGTACAAATGGCCGAGCCCCGGCGTGCTCGAGCTGGCCTTGCTGGCCGATGGCGTAACGCCAGACAAGCTCTACCCGCTGGATCTGGACCGCGCCTTCAAGAAACTCGACAGCATCAAGCCGGACATCGTCTGGTGGGGCGGCGGAGCGCAGTCGCAGCAGCTACTGGCCTCGGGTGAAGCCTCCCTCGGGCAGTTCTGGAACGGTCGCGTCTATGCCCTGCAACAAGACGGTGCGCCGGTGGGCGTCAGCTGGAAGCAGAACTTGGTCATGGCCGACTTCCTGGTCATCCCCAAGGGTGCGAAGAACAAAGACGCGGCCATGCGGTTCATCGCCAACGCCAGCAGTGCCAAGGGCCAGGCCGAGTTCGCCAACCTGACCGCCTACGCCCCGGTCAATCTCGACAGCATCAGCCAACTCACACCTGAGCTCGCCCCCAATCTGCCGACCGCCTACGCTAAAGACCAAGTAACGCTCGACTTCGCTTACTGGGCCAAGAACGGCCCGGCTATCGCGACCCGGTGGAACGAATGGCTAGTCAAATAAAGATGGCCGGCGTTCAGTCCGAGCAAATAACCCAGCCTGCAGGTGGCGCAGCCCGCGCCGCCAGCACGCAAAATAACACCCAGACCGTGCCGATGAAGCAAAGCAACGAAGCCTCTCTGCGCTGGCGCGGCGCGCAAAACCTTTTGCCGGCGCTGATCTTCCTCGGCCTGTTCTTCCTCCTGCCGCTGATCGCCCTGTTGCTGCGCGGCGTGCTCGAGCCCACGCCCGGACTGGATAACTACGAACAGTTGTTCGCCAACTCGGCCTATGCACGGGTGCTGTTCAACACCTTCGCCGTCGCCGGCCTGGTGACACTGATCAGCCTGCTGCTGGGCTTCCCGCTGGCCTGGGCCGTGACCCTCGCCCCGCGTGGCTGGGGCCGCTGGTTGCTGAGCATCGTGCTGTTGTCGATGTGGACCAGCCTGTTGGCCCGCAGCTACTCCTGGTTGGTGCTGCTGCAATCCACCGGGGTGATCAACAAACTGCTGATGGCGTTAGGTATCATCGATCAACCGCTGGAGCTGGTGCATAACCTCAGCGGCGTGGTGATCGGCATGAGCTACATCATGATCCCGTTCATCGTCCTGCCGCTGCAGGCGACCATGTCGGCGATCGACCCGATGGTGCTGCAAGCCGGCTCCATCTGCGGTGCCAGCCAGTGGACCAACTTCTACCGGGTATTCCTGCCGCTGTGCCGGCCGGGGCTATTCTCCGGTGGGCTGATGGTCTTTGTCATGTCGCTGGGTTACTACGTGACGCCCTCTCTGCTGGGTGGAGCGCAGAACATGATGCTGCCCGAGTTCATCGTCCAGCAGGTGCAGTCCTTCCTCAACTGGGGACTGGCCAGCGCCGCAGCCGCACTGTTGATCGTGCTCACCCTTGCGCTGTTCTACCTCTACTTGAAGCTGCAACCGGAATCCCCGGTCGGCTCCAGCAACTCGAGGTAACCGCAATGTTACTGACTCCCAATGCACTCGGCCCGAACCTACGCCGCAGCCTATACCTGACCACCGGCTTGATCGCGCTGTTCCTGCTGCTGCCGATCGTGTTCATCGTGCTGCTCTCGTTCGGCTCCTCGCAGTGGCTGGTATTCCCGCCGCCGGGCTACACCCTGAAGTGGTATGAGCAGTTCTTCGCCAATCCGGAATGGATCGGCGCCGCACTGACCAGCCTGAAGGTCGCGGTGCTGACCACGCTCTGCGCGGTGGCTCTCGGCCTGCCGTGCGCCTTCGCCCTGGTTCGCGGTCGCTTCCCTGGGCGTGACTTGCTGTATGCGTTCTTCACCCTGCCGATGATCGTGCCGCTGGTGATCATCGCCGTGGCGGTCTATGCGCTGTTCCTCAAGCTCGGCTACACCGGCACGCTGTTCTCCTTCGTGGTCAGCCACGTGATTGTCGCGCTGCCGTTCACCATCATCTCGATCATCAACTCGCTGAAGCTGTTCGACCAGTCGATCGAGGATGCCGCGGTAATCTGCGGCGCCTCGCGGCTGCAGGCGGTGTTCAAGGTCACCTTCCCGGCGATCCGTCCCGGCCTGGTTGCCGGTGCGCTGTTCGCGTTCCTGGTGTCGTGGGATGAGGTGGTGCTGAGCGTGATGATGGCCAGCCCGAACCTGCAGACCCTGCCGGTCAAGATGTGGACCACCCTGCGCCAGGACCTGACCCCGGTGATCGCCGTCGCCTCGACGCTGTTGATCGCCCTCTCGGTACTGGTCATGGGCATTGCCGCCGGCCTCAAGCGCCGCAACGAAACTCGCGCCTAAGCGCAGGAGACTCGACACATGAGTGCAGTGATTAAACAAGCCGCAGACGGCGCAACCAACACCCTGGTCAGCCTGCGTAACCTGAGCAAGCACTACGGCGGCTTCAAGGCCGTGGACGACGTCTCGCTGGAAATCCAGGACGGCGAATTCCTCACCTTCTTAGGCTCCAGCGGCTCGGGCAAGACCACCACCCTGTCGATGCTGGCCGGCTTCGAAACACCGAGCGCTGGCGAGATTCTGGTCGAAGGCCAGTCGCTGGTACGGGTGCCGCCGCACAAGCGCAATATCGGCATGGTCTTCCAGCGCTACTCGCTGTTCCCGCACCTCTCCGTGCGCGACAACATCGGCTTTCCGCTGTCGATCCGCAAACGCGATGCCGGCGAGCGCGCACGCCGGGTCGAGGACATGCTCAAACTGGTGCAGCTGGAACAGTTCGCCGAGCGCCGCCCGACGCAGCTGTCCGGCGGCCAGCAACAACGCGTGGCGATCGCTCGGGCACTGGTCTACGAACCGCGCATCCTGCTGATGGACGAACCGCTCGGGGCACTGGACAAGAAACTGCGTGAAGACCTACAAGACGAACTGCGGCACCTGCACCGGCGCCTGGGCATCACCATCGTCTACGTCACCCACGACCAGGAAGAAGCCATGCGCCTGTCCCAGCGCATCGCCATCTTCAGCCACGGCAAGATCGTCGGTCTGGGCAGCGGCTATGACCTCTACCAGAACCCGCCGAATGCCTTTGTCGCCGCCTTCCTCGGCAACTCGAACTTCCTCAAGGTGAAGACCCTGGGTAACGCCGCTGCACAATTCGAAGGCCAGCCACTGGCGCTGCGCCCGACCTCCGGAGTACGACCTGAGCAAGAACTGTTGCTGATGGTGCGTCCAGAAAAAGCCGAGGTGCTGACGCTCGAGCAGTCCGCCGGCACGCGCCTGGCGGCGGGCTGGAACGAAATCCGCGCCAACGTCACCGAGGTGGTATTCCTCGGCGAGAGCCTGACCTACAGCGTGCGCACGGCCGGCGGAACCTCGCTGACGGTGAAAGCGCTCTCCGGTGGCGTGTTGCCACTGCAACCGGGTCACGAAGTGCTCGTGCGCTGGGCCGCGGCGGATGCCTGCATCTACAGCGAATGGAATGACGCCGACCTCGGCAGCAAATTGACCGGCGCCGCCTGACCGGCGCTGCCCGCCCCAAACAAGGTTCACTGTGCACACTACCCGTGTCGGCAACCTCGGGTGTGCGCGGTGAACCTTGTCCTACTTAGTCCTGTCTAGCGTCTCCCGCCTCGGCGTTTCCTTCGCCCAAACCATACGCTCGAAGCTGCTAGCTCTCGGGGTTATCGAACCGTCCCCATAAGCGATACAGCCGCGCCGACTGAGCGCTGCGACGGCCGCCGACAGCTGGATACTGAAGATTCTCGCGCCACCATAAATAGGCCGCTGGCCAGCTGGCGTGGACGCCGTTGCCTGACCTGCTGAACCCTCGGTAACGCAACGCTGTGGCGAACGCTCGAGCCGCGCCGCGCAAGCCGAGCGCACAAGCCCGGCCCTGAGTTCAGGCGCCGGGCTTAGCGTTAAATTCGGGCGTCAACCCTGGGCTACACCTTGAACTGATTGATCAAATCACGTTGCTGCCCAGCCAGCTTGGACAATTCGGAACTGGCCTGGCGGGCCTGCTCGGCACCCTCGGCAACCTCGCGGGCCACCTGGCCGATCGTGCTCACGTTGCGGTTAATGTCTTCGGCTACCGCGCTCTGCTCTTCGGCGGCGCTGGCGATCTGCGTGTTCATGTCGTTGATCACCGAGACCGCCTGGGTAATCGACTGCAGGGCGCTAGCCGCGTCATTGGCTTGCAGCACGCTTTCATCCGTCTTGACCTGGCTGCTCTCCATCACCCTGACCACGTCGCGCGTGCCATGTTGCAACTGCTGGATGATCCTATGCACCTCCTCAGTGGCCTGCTGGGTCTTTTGCGCCAAGTTGCGCACTTCGTCGGCCACCACGGCAAAGCCGCGGCCCTGTTCGCCGGCCCGCGCCGCCTCAATCGCCGCGTTAAGCGCCAACAGGTTGGTTTGTTCGGCGATGCTGCGAATGGTCACCAGGATGGCATTGATGCTTTCGCCGTCTTTGGCCAAGTTCTGCACGGCGCTGACGGCCGAACCAATATCACCGGCCAACCGGGTAATCGCCGCGGCGGTGTTCACCGCCAGGCAGCGGCCCTGATTGGCAGCCTGATCGGCGTTGCGCGCAGCGTCTGCGGCCTGGCTGGCATTGCGCGCGACGTCCTGCGCGGTTGCCGCCATCTCATGCACGGCAGTGGCCACCTGTTCGATTTCGGCAAGCTGTTTGTGGATGCCCTGATCCGTGCGAATGGCGATGCTGGCGGTATGGGTCGAGGCGGCGTTGAGTTCCTGTACCGAACTCACCACCTGGCTGATCATGACCTGTAGCTTGTGCAGGAACAGGTTGAAGCCCTTGGCGATGGTGCCGAGTTCGTCGCCGCGGTCGCTGTGCATGCGACGAGTCAGATCACCTTCACCTTGGGCAATGTCGCCCAGCATCGAAATCATTCGTTTGAGCGGGCTGGCAATGCCATGCCCAACCCACCAGATCACCAACAGCCCAATGCCACCTATCAGCAGGCCGACCAACACCATGCCGAGGATTTCCTTATCGCGGTGAGCGGACAGGTCTTGTTGCAGCTGATGCGAATCGGCCATGACCGCATCCAGGGGTAATTGCAGCATCAGCGTCCAGCGTGAGCCCGTGTCGGCGATGGCAAATGACATGAACAATCGGATCTGGCCCTGGGCTTTGTCCACCTCATACAGCGGCCGGTCATTCACGAGCTGTTTGAGGTTCGCCAGCGCCTGAGGCGACAGTACCTTGCTCGCCGGCTCGCCGATCTGGCGAGCCTCCTTGGTATACGCCACCAGCCGGCCACTCTTGGCGATCAGCGCGATCTCACCGACACCCTCGTACAGCTGTTTGTCCGCGTTCACCAGCAGATCCTGGATAAAGTCGACGGACAGGTCAGCGCCGACAATGCCCTGGAATTTACCCTCGAGCAGAATCGGCACCACGAAAGAGGACAGCATCACGGTCTTGCCACCGAGTTCGAAGGGCGCCGGATCAATCACACAGCTATGCCGCGTTTCTTGCGAGCACAGGTAGTACTCACCTGCACGTAGCCCGCTGGGTAACAGCGCCTGGTTTTCCATGTCTGAGAGTGGCTGCGCCGCCAAGCTGCCATCGTCGTTGCGAAACCACCAGGGTACAAAGCGGCCGCTGGCGTCATGGATCTGCGCATCGCTGCCGACATGGGCGGCATCGTCGCTAGCAAAAGCATTTTTCTCCCAGCCGATAAAGCTAGTGAGCAGTTTGGAATTAGTCCGCAGGGTTTCCTGCGCCAGGCGCGACAGTTGCTCGCGGCTACTCGCAAACGCCTGGCTGTCGGCCGCCTGGCCGCCCAGCAGGCTATGGATACGGGCCAAATCCGCGGCAATGATAAGCGGTACTTCCAGCTCGCGCTGAATCTGGCTGACCTGCTCTTGCGCCAGCGCAATCAGGCGCTTTTCGATGACCTGCTCCATCATGACCTGCGTGCGCTCTTGAACCAACACCTGGCTTCGCGCACCGGAGAACAGCGCATAGAGCACCAACGCACAGACCACGGCAAGAAGGCTGGCGCCTGCGAGGGCGGCGACGGAAAACTGAATAGACTTGAATTGCATAGAGACTCCCAGTGTTACAGGGGGCGGAGTTCGCGGGCTTCGCCGGTTTGAGCGACGCGCAAAAAACCCGGCCCGCACAAGGCGGGCCGGGTTCGGGTTACAGAGCACTGAACGAATCAGGCGAAGGCTGGAACGACGTGCTTGATAAACAGCTCCAGGGACTTCTTCTTCTCTGCATGCGACAGACTGTTGTCGCTCCAGAAGCTGAACTCATCCACCCCAAGCTCCTGGTAATGCTTGATCCGCGCGATAACTTGCTCGGGCGTACCGATCATGACGTTCTTGCGCAGGTTGTTCAGGTCGTACTCGGGACGGTCTTTGACCGCGTCCTCGCTGGTCGGCTCGACAAAGCCATTCACCGGCGTCTGTTTGTTGTGGAACCAGCCTTCGAAGGTCCGATAGAAGCGTGAAATGCCCCGCGCTCCAACCTCCCAATCGCCACCCTCTTCGTGGACAAAGGTATGTCGCAGCACCATCAGCTGTGGACGCGCCACCTCGGGATTGTTGGCCAGGGCACCGTTGAACTTGTTGACCAGATCGATCACTTCCTCGTCGCCCTTCATCAATGGAGTCACCATCACGTTGCAGCCGTTCTTCACTGCAAAGTTATGCGAGTCCGGGTCACGCGCAGCAATCCACATCGGCGGAGCGGGTTGCTGGATCGGCTTCGGCACGCTGGTCGAGGTTGGGAATTTCCACACTTCACCATCGTGGGCGTAGTCGCCCTGCCAGAGTTTCTTGATCACCGGCACCATCTCGCGCAGATGCTGACCGCCACTCGACGCGGGCATTCCGCCAGCCATACGGTCGAACTCGAACTGGTAAGCGCCACGGGCCAGGCCCACCTCCATTCGCCCGTTGCTGATCACATCGAGCAAGGCACACTCACCCGCCACGCGGATCGGGTGCCAGAACGGCGCAATGATGGTGCCGGCCCCCAGACGGATAGTCGTGGTTCGCGCGGCCAGGTAAGACAAGATCGGCATTGGGCTCGGCGAAATGGTGTATTCCATTGCATGGTGCTCACCGACCCACACGGTATGGAAGCCCCCGGCTTCCGCCATCTGGGTCAACTCAACCAAATCCGCGAACACTTGTTGATGACTTACCTGCTCGTCGTAGCGCTCCATATGCACGAACAATGAGAATTTCATGACGCGTACCTCGACCGTTGTTGTATTCGTTCAGGCGCTTGAGCTAAACCGGAAAATGCCGTGCACACGCTCGGCATCGGTTTGGATCTCACTGCGCCGACAGACGCCCAGACAGGGGAGCCAACATCGATTCATGGTATACCATAATACCGTACTCTAAAACAATCTTGGACTTCTCTGTTATGTAATTGCATCGACGTGACCACCCGTTTGCATTCGTCCGGACCAGCAGTTGCATTTGTACTGACCAGTAATGGAGTTGTCGGGCGATGTTGATGTTCGTACGGTATCTGCTTTTCAGCGGTCAGCGTGTTGGTCGCGAAGGCGCCCCTGAGCGCAGTGCGAGTCGCACAAGCGGTGATTGAACGTGAATTCCTGAGGTCAGATGACCTCAGGACCGATGAATACGTTGATATCGTGAGGCAAAGGATTTCGGGGCTGGAACCTCAAGCTCAAGGTTGACGTTTCGCCGCACACATCTTGGAACCGGAAGCCCAAGTCCAGCACTGCGATATCTTCCTGCGCGAAGTTTTTCCAATCATCAAGATAGGACTTGATACTGCCGCGCTCACGTTTAAGTGAACGCTGGAACCCCTCACTTTCCACCAGGAATTGGGCATGCTTAACGTCGAAAAAGGGCGACGTCTCCCCCTATTCAGTAGCAGCCTGCTTTAGAGTCCAAGGTCAATGTAACGGCTTTCGAAGCCAACTGCTTGGCATAGGCGGATGGGGTTAATCCTCCGAGCTCTTTCTTCGGTCTTTCCTCGTTGTATTCCCGCCGCCACGCCTCGATAACCACCTGGGCGTGTGGCAGGCTGGTGAACCAGTGATCGTTCAGGCATTCGTCACGCGAGCGTCCATTGAACGACTCGATGTAGGCGTTTTGATTGGGCTTGCCCGGCTCGATCAAGAACAACCTAACGCCGCGAAGGTGTGCCCACGCCAGCATTGCCCGACCACAAAACTCCTTACCATTGTCCGTGCGGATCGCCTTAGGCAGTCCGCGCTGCACAGCCACCCGCAAGCCGTTGGCCTTGCCCAACCGATAGCGGTGCTGCGGGTTGTCCCGCGGCAGGCGGGCGGCTTTGGGGATGCCTTCCTCCCAGGCGACGTAATCGCGGACGGCGGCCAGGCCGACCGCCGGGTTGAGCTGTCCGCAATCATCAAACAGCTGTTCGCCAAGGGACTGATAGGTAAAACCATCCATCAGCATGGCTCATATGGCAGGGCTGCTCGGCTACTCCGACCCCAGCGGATTTAGTCGCGCCTTCAATCGCTGGCTCGATGTAAGCCCGTTGGAATGGCAAAAAAAACACGGCCATAAGAGGCAACCTCGCCTGCTGCGCAGCAACCGCTCAAGGGGTTTCTAGAAAATCCGGGGCGGTTCAATGGTTCGATATAGGGCTCCCGTTCACACGCTGCGGATATGGGTACATCTGACCGAGATGAACCCCAATCCAGCACCTTGAAAGATCACAGGATCGAAAATCCTACCGTCACAGGCCACCGAATCCGTTCATTCAGAGGTCCTTCACTTTCCTCAGCACATGAAGGCCATGCAACTCCTCATCCCAGAGATACCCACCAAGCTTTGAGATGCTGGTAAGCCACTCGCTGCGTACGCAATCAATGAGCAGGATAATTCGACGGTTGCTGACGAAGTCGCCATCGAAGCTCATGGAATACTCGTCAATCTGTAACCTTTCTCCTAGCTCAACCACGGAAGAAGCTGCAATGCCATCGGCGAAGGCATTTCCAGTGGATTGGTACTCGTCGATGCCTTCGTCCGTACTGGCATAGGCATACAGCGACCTACGGAGATAAATGACGCACTGCTCGGTACGGTTCAGCAACCAGACTGGCTGTTTGTCCGAGTAACATGAAAAGTGCGGTATCGCCAGGTACAGACCTGCTGGCGCTTCCAGCTCATAGGTTTGCAGGTTTGCATGGGCGATCAGGTCCGCGATCTGTGAGCGTCGCTTGACGAGCACATCAAAGGCATCGTCATCGGCTCTGGGGCGTATCCCCAAGAAGGACTCCAGGGCAGCGCATGCCGACGTCAGCCGCGCATACCGAGCCAACTCTTCAGCATGCAGTTGAGCTACCTGTGAATGGCATTCACCCGCAAGACGCGAGGCGAGGCCATGACCTCGTCATGGATGGGGCGACCGATCATTAGATCCGCCTTGATAAATCAGTGCGCAAGTCAGGCTAACGCCCGAATACCCAATTACCCTAGGGTCTGTTCCCGTTTCGGGCTAACCCATTGATCTATAAGAGCAAGCTCGTATCGTTGAAGCTCTCACACAACACCAATACGAGCTTGCAATGCCCCGATTACTGCTCAGCGATGAGCACTGGTCGAAGCTGCGGGAAATTCTGCTGCACAAGACCATCTACAACAAGCGTGATCTACGAATGACTGTCGAAGGCATGCTGTATCGCATGCGCACAGGATGTCCCTGGAGAGACTTGCCCGAGGCATTTGGAGGTTGGAGCAAGGTCTACAAGCGCTTCAATGCGTGGTCTGCTTCAGGCAAGTGGCTCAAGGTGTTTCAGTCGCTTGTGACTGATCCTGATATGGAGTGGGTTTTCATCGATGGTAGCTATGCCAAGGCCCACCAGCACAGTGCAGGTGCTGCCAGTGGCAAGGATGAGGCAATAGGGAAAAGTCGAGCAGGCAACACCAGCAAGATTCACTTGGCTGTAGACGCCTGCGGTCTACCGGTTGTGTTTGAAATCACTGGAGGCCAGATCAACGACTGCACACAGGCGCATGCCTTGATTGCCAAGGTTTCCGATGCGCAAACGATCATTGCGGACAAAGGCTATGACAGTGAGGCCATACGGGAACAGGTTGAACAACAAGGTGCCAAAGTCGTGATTCCGAGAAAACGCAACTCGGTGAAAGGCAATGTGGATCTGGATAGAGGGCTTTACCGCAACCGGCATCTGGTAGAAAACGCTTTCGCCCGGCTGAAGCATTACCGGGCGGTCGCATCGCGCTTCGACAAGCTCAAGAGAAATTACGAAAGCGTAGTGGCCATGGCCTGCGCCTTCCTTTGGCTACCCATGTGAAACGGGAACAGACCCTAGCCCGAACAACGCGTCCAGCAGGTCGTAGCCACGGTGTGCCTGGCCCTGCAATACGGCCAGTCGGGCAGCGGTAAGAAAGCCCATCACAATCGCATCCGGCGAGGCCAACCGCTCGACGACATCCAAGCGGTTAGCCAGCACCGTCGTGGCTTCCTGAATTTCGCCACGTTCGAACAGCACCGTGGCCAGACCACAGGCC
>JBOICE010000042.1:0-8148 GCA_050739815.1 Pseudomonas sp.
AGGCTGATTTCAACGCCGCATAGCTTAGCGCAGTAGTTTTTCAACGACCTGTTAACGGCGTAGGCGCGCCAGCGCACCCCCCAGCAGTCCAGTCACACAACCCACCAACAAGCCACCGACATGCGCACCGTTGGCAATCGCCCCGAAGCCCAATGTTTCAGTCACACCGGATAGGCAGACCAGCAACCAGATCAGCATCATCACCACCACACCTTTGGGTAAGCGATAAGCCGAGTTAGGCGCAAGCAACTGGAAAATCCAGCAGTGCCCGAGCAAGCCATACAGCACGCCGGACAACCCGCCGAACAATGAAGGCCCAGCCGAGAGATATTGGACTCCGTTGGAGACCAGACCGAACAGTAGCGTCAGCCCCACTAGCATCACGCCGCCTTGACGTGCCTCGATCCGGCGCCCCAGCTCCCAGAACCACATGGCATTCATGGCCAGATGCAGCACGCCGAAGTGGATCAGCATCGGCGTGATCAGCCGCCACCATTGCCCGGCAGCCAGGCTCTCGGCCAGCGGTGTGAAGTAGATGTAACTGCCCTGAATCCGGAAGTCTTGAAAACTCAGCCAGCGGATAGTGGCGAAGTTATCGCCAAGCAAAGTCACCCCAGCCACCAGCAAGGTCAGCAGCAACACCAAGGTGGTCGACGGGCTGTCTCGCAGTTGCTGGGCCAAGCCACCCGCCTTCACCGGCGCTGACGCCGGCACCAGTTGAAAATCCGGATCACCCTCGGGAAAGCGCTGATAAAGGCCACGTACATCCTCAGCCAACTGCTCGCCTGGCACCCACAACACCTGCTCGCCAGACTCCTCACTGACGCGATGCGGTACTTCCAAACGCCGCAACAGCGCTACAAAGCCGCCCAAATTAACGCTCACGGGCAGACGTAAGACTTCAACAGCACTCATTGCACTAGCTCCGGCCGCTCAACTTCAACCCAGGCGAACTTGCGCGGGTCGAGGCGGGTTTCTTGATCCAGGCGATAGGCCACCAACTTACCGGACAGCACGGCGCTGTAGTCCAAACACGCCAGGTTCGGCCGAATCGGCGCCGGTTTGCCGCTGCACCAGTAATGGCCGACGAACAACGGCGGCTCTTTCGGCCCATAACGCAGCAACTCGGTTTTTTCCGTTTCAGACAGCGGCGTCCGCGCCACCTGTTCAGGCAGGGCATCCGGCTGAAACACGATGTCACCGTAGGTTTGCGGGTCTTCTTCCCAAAACTTGGTGCGAAAGAACGCGCGGGTAAAGCCATCATCGCTGGTCAGCGTCAGGCCATGGGGTAAGCGCATGTCGGTACCGCGGAGCAGACGGTTAAACACCATGAAGGCAAAACTGCCGGGCACTGCGGCGGCTTGCAGGAAAGGTTCATCCACTCGGCCGTCGGCAAACAACGCACGCAACGGCTCGATCAAGCCGGCGTCCCAACAGGCATGCACGACACGGAAGCGGCCGGCATCGATAAACAGTGGAAGCTGGTAAAACCAGCCAAGGAACTCCCGCCACTCGTGCGGATAAGCCTCGAACTGCGCCAAACTTTCTTTGATCAGCCGCGCATGCCGCGGTGTGTGCTCACGGACATAGTGCCGGCCGCTACCCGGCAATGCCGGGGTGCTCCAGCCAAGCGCATCGAACTCGTGGTTCCCCATGATACACAGCGCTTCGCCCGCTTCGACCATGCCATGCACGATATGCAGCGCCTCGCGGATACGCGGACCACGGTCGATGATATCGCCGAGAAACAGCGCCATGCGTCGTGGATGGCGCCAGACACCGGCCTGCAGACGATAGCCAAGCGTATCCAGCAGGCGTTCGAGGGTATGGGCGCAGCCGTGTACGTCACCAATCAAGTCGTAGCCCCGTGCCGGATCGAGCAACATTAATCGCCTCCGCCACCGAGCCTGCTGCCCCAGCCCAGTTTGGTTCGGCAGATCTCATAATAATTGTGGTCGAGCGGGTGAATCAGGCAAAGCTTCTGGGGCTTCTTGCTGACGGTGATGGTGTCGCCGGGCGCGCAGGTGAAGTGGTTTTGTCCATCGCAGGACACCTGCGGATAGATCTGCATGTCCTTGGAGACGACAATTTTCAGCTCACTGTTGCCATCCACCACGATCGGCCGGCTAGACAGAGTGTGCGGGTACATCGGCACGATGACGATGGCGTCCAATTTAGGGTGCATGATCGGCCCGCCCGCCGACAGCGCATAGGCCGTCGAGCCAGTGGGCGTGGCGACGATCAAACCGTCGGCCTTCTGGCTGCAGACGAACTGGCCGTCGATATGCAGCTCGAACTCAATCATCCTCGTGGATTTGCCGGGGTGCAGCACCACATCGTTGAGGGCGTCTCCCTGACCGATTGTTTCGGTGTGCCGGCGCACCTCGGCCTCCAGCAGGAAGCGGTTTTCCACCAAAAACTTGCCGTCGAGCACTTCGGCGACCTTCACCTCCAGCTCATCCGGGCGGATATCGGTGAGAAAGCCCAGGCTGCCGCGGTTGATCCCCAGCACCGGGACTTTATGCTGGGCCAGCGCCCGCGCGGCGCCCAGCAGGCTACCGTCCCCGCCGACGACAATCACCAGATCACAGGCCTCACCCAAGCTCTTGCGCGAAGAGGTTTGCAACCCATGACCTGGCAACACCTCGGCGATGGTGTCCTCAAGGATCACGTGCAGGTGGCGATCGAGCAGGAATCTCTTCAGCCGGCGAATGGTGTCGAGTACCTGTGAGCTGCCCAAGCGACCGATGATGCCGATATTGCGAAATTGCTCCATGGGGCTCCTACGGGGCTCAGGGACAGTGAAATTAGGCCGATTATGGGCGAAAGCCGCCAACTGCGGCAAACCAGTGCCGCGACGCATAAGTTCGACAAACCGCTGACGAGTGGGTTTTGTCTCCAGACCCAACATCCGCTTAGCCATAACGAGGAATGGCAAGGTCGCAGCATGGCAAAAGGCACCGCCAGGGTTCGCCTGAAACAGCTGTATCGCCACCGCAATACCTTTTTTGTAAAGACAGGCGCTATGCTCGCAGGATGATGCCTTTTACTGCGCTTGCCGACCTGCCCCGCCAGCTGCACCACCCCCAGGTGCGCGACCTGGCGTGGGTGCTGCTTGCCCCGCCGCTACTGAGCACCACTCCCTGGCCACAGCGCCACCCGCTGAGCGCCAGCGCCTGGGCCGCCGCGCCAGAAGGGCTAGCCGACTGGCTGCAGACCCTCGACCGCAATAGCGCTGCGCTCGAAACCTGGCTGGCCCAACATTCGGTGCGCCGTCTTGGCCTGTATTACGAACGGCTTTGGCAATTTGCCCTGAGTGCCGCCCCCGGCATCGAGCTGATGGCGGCCAACCTGCCAATTCGCCAAGCCGGGCACACCTTGGGCGAATTGGATCTGTTGTTGCGCGATGACGAAGGCGTGCATCACCTGGAGCTGGCGATCAAACTTTACCTCGGCCCCCAGAACGGCGATGGCACCGCCGCCGCGTGCTGGCTCGGCCCCGGCAGCCATGATCGTCTGGATCTCAAATTGAACCATTTGAGCCGGCATCAATTGCCCCTTTCCGCCCGCCCCGAAGCGCAAGCAGCACTGGCCGAATTCGGCATAACGCAGATTCAGGCCGAGCTCTGGCTCGGCGGCTACCTATTCTATCCCTGGCCCGGCAGCAGTGAAGCTCCGCACGGTGCGCAACCGCAACACTTGCGCGGCCGCTGGCTACGCCGCCGCGACTGGCCAGCCTTTCTCGCTGCCAGTAGCGCGGGCCGCTGGCAGCCTATACCTCGCCAGACCTGGCTGGCGCCGGCTCGCGTGGTCGCAGAGGACACCTGGACGCCATCACAGCTGGCGCAATGGCTGGCCCAACTGGACGAACATGCGTCGGCACAATTGCTGGTCAGATTTACTGAAAACTCCGCGGGGAACTGGGAAGAGGCCGAACGCTTATTTCTGGTCGCCGATCAATGGCCACAACGGGGCGGCGATGGCGTAACTGCTGATGCCGATCAACGAAACGTCGGATGCGCGAAACCGTAGACGGCCCCTGGCCTACCCGCTCAATCGGCAGCTAGCGGCTACGCTCGGTACGCCCGCCGGAACGCGCCAGGTAGCCCGAACCGCTTTCGCAGAGCAGGCCATCCCGCAGCACCGCTGGCAATCCGTCCAAACCATCGCGCAGGGCATACACCGTGAAACCTAGCTGCGACAGCAGAAACACCGCACTAGCACTGCGTTTACCACTGTCGCAATAACACAGGTAAGTGCGCGCCTTATCCAATAGCCGAGCCTTAAGGCGAAGCAGTTGCAACGGCATATTCAGCGACTCAAGCGCATGGGCGCGCTCATACTCTTCCTGCAGCCGCACATCCAGCCACTGCGCGCCACCTGACAGCAGTCGCGCAGCCTCACCGAAAGACACCTCATCGACCACCGGCGCCTTGAGCAAGGCGAAGAAGTCCTGGCGATCCAGACGCAACACCACGCCATCTTCCAGCATGGTCACAGTGGCATTGCGCGGCCGGTCGGCCAGCAGCGCCTCCTCACCGAAACAGGCGCCGACTTCAAGTTCGGCCAGCACCTGGTCCTCGCTCCCCTCGCTGCGAATAACCTCGGCACGCCCCCTGTTCAAGAAGAAGCAGCAATCGCCAACCTCCCCCTCACGCAGCACAGTGCTCCCGGCCGGCAACTCGATGCGCTGCAAACGTTCGAGCATTGCCCGCACATTCGGCGACGGCACTTTGGCAAAAAGGGGGTTTTCCAGCAGCCTCTCGAGCCACTCCACATCCTCACCTGCCTGCCCCAACTCCAGCAGCAGATCCTGATAGGCCAGGCGCCAGGTCAATAACCGGGTCAAGGTTGCGCTGTCCAGTGTCAGCAGGCTGGCATCGGTCAACGCTCGGGCTTCATGCAGCCGCGGCAGGCTGGGGGACAAGGGGTGGCAGCTGGCCTCGCTGCCTGCGACCAAGCGCTCCTCTTGACCATCGGCAGAGCACAGCAGCAGTTCACCCGCCAACAGGTAATGGGTCAGCCGCGCCTGATCACCCTGGCGAAAGAGCAATTGACCGGCCAGCAAGGGTTGCGGCACCAGCTGACCGCGCAGCTCACGCCACTGCTGCTCAGAGAGCACGTTGAGCGGCGTCAGACTGCGCAGCTGTTCGGGATTCAGGGGGTCACTCATAAAGATATCCAGACTCCACCAATCGAGGCTTAGCGTCACCGACCAGAGGTTCGGCCAGATTGCGCAATGGCATCGGCTCGTTGGTCATATGGGCGGCCCTGCGCCCCTGCAAACCGCCTGTGTGGACCAACAACAGGCGCGTACCAGAGGGAAAGTAACCGGCCTCAACCTGCTGGCGCAATGCCATTAATGCTTTCGCGGTATATAAGGGTTCCAGCGGGAGGCCACTGCATGCCTCAACCTCAAAAATACAGCGCGTCAACTCGGCATCGACCTTGGCAAAACCACCGCGACAAGCGTCTAACAAGCGATAACCACGATCGGCCACGCCTGCCTGGCGAAGAATCGCCTGCACCTGCTGCGCCACGCCATGACCGGCTGGCACCGCCAGAGCGCCGAACACAGGGTGCGCGCCCGCCTCTGCCAGCACCAAGCCCGCCAAGGTAGTACCCGTACCAACGGCTAGCCACCAGCCGTCATAGTCAATCCAACCGAGAGTCGCCAACTGCTCACGGGCAAGCGACAACAACGCCGCGCAGCCAAGCGCACCCGGTAAACCACCACCACCCTCGGGCACGGCGTGCAGCGTGGGGTAGCGTGCTTGCCATTCAGCCCAGAACTCGGGTCGATGCCGGGCTCGATAACCACCGTAACCCAGCCAGTGCAGTCGCATACCCCAGGCCTGTAGATCACGCACGGTTGGCGTGTCTTGCGGTTCACCACGCAGCAAGCCGGCGGTTGGGAAGCTAAAGCGTCTTCCCGCCGCCGCCAGGGCATGCAAATGATTGGAGTGCGCCCCGCCCAGGCTGATCAAGCCATCAGCCCCCGCAGCAGCGGCGGCAAGCAGATGCTCGGTCAGCTTGAACCACTTGTTGCCGGAGATCAGCGAGTCAATCAGGTCGAGGCGCAGCACCGCCAATTCGACCCCAGCCCGGGTCAGCCAATCGAGCCGCAAGGGCTCAAGGGGCGCCTTTGGCACCCACTGCGGAACAACGATAGACAAGGCTTAGCTGACAGTGCGCAGGCGGCTGCTGGCCTTATGCCGCGCACAGCAATTGGAGTCACCCACGACGAACCGGCTAGGGCTCTCCACCCGCTCGATGGGTATGGCGCAGCGCTCACCGCTGGGCAAGTTCGCCTCGCAGCTCGGCGTCTGGTAATGCGCCAGCCACTGGCGATATTGCGCCTCGGAAACGAAGCACTTGGCCGCGGCGTAGGCCATTGGGTTGTCCTGATAGCGGGCGATATCTTGCAGCGGGATAGTCAGATGGCCGGCACCCGTGTGATAGACGACAAACACCACGCCGAGCTTGGACAGCCGCTCGAGAATCTGTTCGCCACCCTGGCTGGCAAACGCGTCCCGCTCACGCTTGAGTCGCTCGTTTTCCTGTTGCAGTTGCGCGTCCAGCTCGTTGCGGTAGGCCAATTCTACGTCACGAATGGCAATCTGCTCTTTGTACTCCACCACTGCTGAGGCGATCTTGGCTTGCAACTCGGCCTCAAACTGCGTGCGCAGGATATCGCTCTCGGTGCGGCCATGGTGTTCCAAAGCACGCAGTTGCTGGGTCATTTCTTCGCGGATGTTCTGGAAGCCATCGGCTTGTTCAGCCAATTGCGCCTTGAGGCTAGCGTTGAGCTCCTCCTGTTGACGCAAAGCCAGCTGCAGGTCATGGATTTGCCCCTGCAGCGTTTTACTTTCCTCACCACTGGCCAGCTTGAGTTTGGCCAGCGCCTCTTCGTGCTGCAGGCCCAGGCTGCTGATCCGCAGACGCTGCTGCTTGATCAGTTGCGCGGCTTTCAGACGGTGTTCTTGATTGAGCTTTTCAGCCTGCTCCTGGGCTATTTCCTGGGCGGGATCCGGCGCATGCCATTGATCTTCGGAAGCCATTTGCAGGCGTTCGGGCGAGACGGTCTGCGCCGAGTCATCCTCAACCAGCAAGCCCAACTGGTTACGCTTGACCGCATCACGCAGCAGCACGAGGTCGTTCTGCCCTGGTGCCAGGCTGGGGTCCCACAAGTGCATCTGATGCCAAGACACCGGGCACTGGCTGCGGCAGGCCAAACGAATCGGCCCGGCACCCAGGTCTGGGCCACGCCCGGAGCGCTCGGCCAGATGGCGCAAGGGGATATTCCAACCGCTATCGGGTGAACCCTTCTCGTCGAAGTCCAGATAGAAGAACACCACCGCCCGCACCAGCAAGCGCGGGTTGATCAGCACATAAGCGACGCGCATTTGCTGATCGGTGAACTCTGGCATGTTGACGATGCCGTCGAGCAAGGCCTCGAACTCAGGAAAGAGCATTTCCTTGCAGATGCCGCGCTCACTGAAGAACATCACGGCTTCCACCATCTGCGGCTTATTCTGCATGCTCATCGGTGTCCCTCTAGGCCAACACGGTGATATTCCGCATGGATGGGTGACGCTCCTGGCAGATTCGGCAAAATCTGCACAATCGGGCGCTATCCCGTGGTTTCGACAAGTCTAGGGGAAAAAGTACCGCGGGCAATGTGACTGGGTTGGCAGTCGCCCGCAGTGGCGCCAAGGCAAACCAGCGGCCGGGCGAAATTGTGATGAGTTTGGTGCAACCGCTCAGGATTTGGCGGCCGCCAGGAAAGGCGCCAGGCGCCGCCCCATTTCTTCACCCAGTGCTTGTAGGCCGCTCATCGGACGAACCATCACTTCGAAATCGACAATTTTGCCGTCTTCGGCGAATTGAATCAGATCGATGCCTTTGAGCTGACGATCGCCGACGCTGGCACTGAACTCCAGCATCACGCTCAAACCATCTTCGCTGAACAGCTGCCGATGGTAAGTAAAATCCTCGAACACCTGCGAGACGGTATTCAAAATCAGCGTTACCAGCGGTGCACCGCTATAAGGCTTGAACGCCATCGGTGAACGAAATACTGCCTGCGGATGCAGCAAGGCCGGCAGAGCGCGCAGATCCTGCTTTTCGAGCATGGCATGCCATTGC
>JBOICE010000043.1:0-10174 GCA_050739815.1 Pseudomonas sp.
CGGACCGAGCTCGGTGCTTGGGTCGTTTTGCAGGCCATATTTGATGCTGCCGACCGCGGCGCCCAATTCGGCGACGAACTTCTCGTAGATGCCTTTCTGCGCATAAATGCGGCAGGCGGCGGTGCAGTCTTGACCGGCGTTGTAGAAGCCGAAGGTGCGGATGCCTTCTACGGCGGCGGCGATATCGGCGTCGTTGAAGATGATCACCGGTGCCTTGCCGCCCAGCTCCATGTGCAGGCGTTTTACCGAGCTGGCGGTGCTGGAGATGATGTTCGAGCCGGTGGCTACCGAGCCGGTCAGCGACACCATGCGCACTTTCGGGTGGGTCACCAGCGGGCTGCCGACGCTGGCGCCGCGACCGAAGACGACGTTGACCACCCCAGCCGGGAAGATCTCGGCGAGGAACTCGGCCAGTTTCAAAGCCGTCAGCGGGGTTTGCTCGGAGGGTTTGAGCACCACGCAGTTGCCGGCGGCCAGCGCCGGGCCGAGCTTCCAGGCAGCCATCATCAGCGGGTAGTTCCACGGCGCGATGGAGGCGACTACACCAATCGGGTCGCGACGGATCATCGAGGTGTGGCCCGGCAGGTATTCACCGGCAGCGGAGCCGCTCATGCAGCGGCTGGCACCGGCGAAGAAGCGAAACACGTCGGCAATCGCCGGGATCTCGTCGTTCAGCGCCGCCGCGTAGGGTTTGCCGCAGTTGTCCGATTCCAGCTTGGCCAGTTCTTCACCGTGCGCTTCGATTTTGTCGGCCAGGCGCAGCAGCAGCAACGAGCGGTCTTTTGGCGAGGTCTGCGACCAGCTGGCGAAGGCGGCGTCGGCGGCACGTACGGCGGCATCGACCTGCTCGCCGCTGGCCTCACAGATATGTACGAGCGGGGCGCCGAGGGCGGGGTTGAGTACCGGCTGGCTGGCGCCTGCGCCATCGACCAGTTGGCCATTGATCAGCAGTTTGGTTTGCATTGCGAAATCCTCTGGTTAGGGTTTCTACGAATTCTGTGGTTTAAGCCCCTCCCTCCTTGGGAGGGGGAGTGCTTGGTCACTTGCCGCCGCTGCCGGCGACACTTTCGCCACCCCTGGTCAGGTAATAAGCGCCGAGGATCGGCAGCATGGTCACCAGCATCACTAGCATCGCGACCACGTTGGTCACCGGCACATCACGCGGCCGGCTCAGCTGGTTCAGCAGCCACAGCGGCAAGGTGCGTTCGTGGCCGGCGGTAAAGGTGGTGACGATGATCTCGTCGAACGACAGGGCGAACGCCAACATGCCGCCAGCCAGCAGGGCCGAACTGAGGTTCGGCAGAATGATGTAGCGGAAGGTCTGCCAGCCGTCGGCACCCAGGTCCATCGAGGCTTCGATCAGGCTGTGGGAGGTGCGGCGAAAGCGCGCGATCACGTTGTTGTAGACGATCACCACGCAGAAGGTCGCGTGGCCGATGATGATGGTTAGCATGCCCGGCTCTATGCCCAGGGTCTTGAACGCCGAGAGCAGGGCAATGCCGGTGACGATGCCGGGCAGGGCGATCGGCAGGATCAGCATCAGCGAGATGCCTTCCTTGCCGAAGAAGTCGCGGCGGTACAGCGCCGCGGCGGCCAGGGTGCCCAACACCATGGCAATCAAGGTGGCGACGCAGGCGATCTGCAGCGACAGCTTGATCGACTCGAGTACATCCACGCGGGCGAAGGCCACGCTGAACCAGTGCAGGGTAAAGCCCTGTGGCGGGAAGCTGAAGGCGGCATCTTCGGTGTTGAAGGCGTACACGAAGATGATCAGGATCGGGAAGTGGAGGAACAGCAACCCAGCCCAGGCGGCCAGTTTCAGGCCCCAAGACGCCTGCCCTTGCGATGAAGAATCAGAGTGCATCGAAGGCCCCCAGACGTTTGACGATGGCGAGGTAAATGGCGATCAGCACGATCGGCACCAGGGTGAAGGCGGCGGCCATCGGCATATTGCCGATCGCGCCCTGTTGGACGTAAACCATGCTGCCGATGAAGAAACCGGGTGGGCCGACCAATTGCGGCACGATGAAGTCGCCGAGGGTCAACGAGAAGGTGAAGATCGAACCGGCGGCGATGCCCGGGATCGACAGCGGCAGAATCACTTGCACGAAGGTCTGCCAGGGGCGGGCGCCAAGGTCGGCGGAAGCCTGTAGCAGGGACGGCGGCAGACGCTCCAGTGCGGCCTGGATCGGCAGAATCATGAAGGGCAGCCAGATATAGACGAACACCAGAAAGCGCCCCAGGTGCGAGGTCGACAGGGTGCTGCCGCCGACGCCGGGAATGCCGAGGATGAACTGCAGCAGCGGTCCCAGGTTGAGGCTCTGGATGAACCACTGCGCCACGCCGCCCTTGGCCAGCAGCAGGGTCCAGGCGTAGGCCTTGACGATATAACTGGCCCACATCGGCATCATCACCGCGATGTAGAAGAACGCCTTGGTCTTGCCCGTGGTGTAGCGCGCCATGTAGTAGGCGATGGGAAAGGCCAGCATCGCGCTGGCCAGCGACACGGCAACCGCCATGCCCAGGGTCCGCAGGATGATGTCGTAGTTGGCCGGGTTGAACAGGGCCACCAGGTTGGCCAGGGTCAGCTCCGGCGTCACCGTCATGGTGAAGTCGTCGAAGGTGTAGAGACCTTGCCAGAGCAGGGTCAGGAGCGAACCGAAATAGATCGCCCCGAACCACAGCAGCGGCGGTATCAGCAGCAGCGCCAGGTACAGGTTCGGCTTGCGATACAGCAGGTTGGACAGGCGGTGCAGCGGGCCATTGCTGGGCCGCGGTGCCTGGCTATTCAGCGACAGTTCCATCTCACACGCCCTCGCTCGGCGCGGTGTCTTGCAGCGCGATCATGGCTTCGCGTGCCCAGCGTGCGGTGACGCGCTGGCCGGGCTGGTACGTAAGCGTGGCTTCCTGCCATTGGTTGTTGGCGTGGCTGATGCTGAGGCTTTGGCCGTTTTCCAGTTGAATCTCATAACGGGTGGCCGAGCCTTGATACTGGATGTCGTGCAGCAGACCGCTGATTTCTATCTCGCCGCTGGCGGCCTGGCTATCGGCGAAGCGGCTCTCGATCAAGCGAATGTGTTCCGGGCGGATCGAGAACGGCTGGGTGCTACCGGTCAGCTGTTTGGCCACCTCGCCACGCAGAACGTTGGAGGTCCCGACAAACTCGGCCACGAACGGTGTTGCCGGCTTCATATAGAGGTTGCGCGGGGTGTCGACTTGCTCGATGCGGCCCTTGTTGAACACCGCCACGCGGTCGGACATCGACAGCGCTTCGGTCTGGTCGTGGGTGACGAAGATAAAGGTGATGCCGAGCTGGCGTTGCAGCTTCTTCAACTCGCCTTGCATCTGCTCGCGCAGCTTCAGGTCGAGCGCGCCGAGTGGCTCATCCAGCAGCAACACCCGTGGCCGGTTGACCAGCGCGCGGGCCAGGGCCACGCGCTGGCGCTGACCACCCGAGAGTTGTGCCGGCTTGCGTTCGCCGTAGCCGCCCAAGGCGACCATGCCCAGCGCCTCTTCGGCACGGGTAAGGCGTTCGGATTTGCCGATGCCTTTGACTTTCAGGCCGTAGGCGACATTGTCGCGCACGTTCATATGGGGGAACAGCGCGTAGTCCTGGAATACCGTGTTGACGTCGCGCTGGTAGGGCGCCAGCCCCACGGCCTCGGCGCCATGAATGCGAATGGAGCCGGCACTGGGCTGCTCGAAGCCGGCGATCAGGCGCAGGCAGGTGGTTTTGCCCGAGCCCGATGGGCCGAGCATGGAAAAGAACTCGCCGTCCTCGATGTCGATGGAAACCCGGTCTACGGCCTTCACTTCGCCGAATTGACGGGAAACTTGGGTGAATTGGACAGCAAGAGTCATGGCATACGCTCCGAAAGGGCAAAGGCGCTAGCAGCTCTGCCTGGACTACTGGAAACGGTGGAACGGTGGGAGAACGCCCTCTCCCCTGGGGAGAGGGCTGGGGTGAGGGGAGCTCCGCGCGGGCACGGCTATCCCTCACCCCCGGCCCCTCTCCCGGAGGGAGAGGGGAGCGGTGCGCTTATCTACCGCCCATGATCGCGATAAAGTCCTGGGTCCAGCGGCTGTACGGCACGCACTGAGCCTGGGTCTTGCACTTGGCCTCTGGAGTTTTCCAGAAGGCGATCTTGTCGAACTGGTCGTAGCCGTTCACCGAGCAGCCTTGGGCGCCGAGCAGTTCGCTGGCTTTGCAGCCGGCCGGTACCGCGGGCACGGAGCCGAACCAGGCGGCCAGGTCGCCCTGGACCTTGGGCTGCAGCGACCAGTCCATCCACTTGTAGGCGCAGTTCGGGTGCTTGGCTTCGGCATGCAGCATGGTGGTGTCGGCCCAGCCGGTGACCCCTTCTTTGGGGAACACGGTGGCAATCGGCTGACCTTCGGCTTTCAGGGCGTTGGCCTGGTACGGCCAGGTGCTGGAGGCGACCACGCCTTCGTTCTTGAAGTCGCTCATCTGCACGGTGGTGTCGTGCCAGTAACGGTGGATTAGGCTGTGTTGTTTGCGCAGCAGATCGAGCACGGCGGCGTACTGTTCTTCGTTCAGCTCGTAGGGGTCGTTGATTTTCAGCTCGGGTCGGGTCGCTTTCAGGTAGAGCGCGGCATCGGCGACGTAGATCGGGCCGTCATAGGCCTGCACGCGGCCCTTGTTGGGCTTGCCATCCGGCAGGTTCTGCGCGTCGAACACGGCGCTCCAGCTATCCGGTGCCTTGGGGAAGGTTTTGGTGTTGTACATCAGCAGGTTCGGGCCCCACTGATAAGGCGTGCCATAGGTCTTTTGGTCGACCACATACCAGGAGGCGTTTTTCAGGCGCGGGTCGAGGTTTTTCCAGTTGGGAATCAGGTCTGGATTGATCGGCTGCACGCGTTTGCCATAGACCAGGCGCAGCGAGGCGTCGCCGGAGGCGGTGACCAGGTCGTAGCCGCCCTTGGCCATCAGGCTGACCATCTCATCGGAGGTCGCTGCGGTCTTGACGTTGACCATGCAGCCGGTGTCTTTCTCGAACTGAGTCACCCAGTCGTAGTTCTTGTCGGTCTCGCCGCGCTCGA
This sequence comes from Pseudomonas sp., assembly GCA_050739815.1. Taxonomy (GTDB): domain Bacteria; phylum Pseudomonadota; class Gammaproteobacteria; order Pseudomonadales; family Pseudomonadaceae; genus Aquipseudomonas. The sequence continues at coordinate 5,062 of JBOICE010000043.1, forward strand.
TGTAACCGGGCCAGGCGACGATGTCGAGGCGTCCTTCGCCGGCGCCGACGGCTTTCAGCGTTTCGGCGGCTTGCAGGCTGGCGCTGGCCAGCAGTGCGGTGGTCAACGCACTCAATAAAGCGGTTTTTTTCACGAACATTGGGTTTCCCTCTTTGCTGTTTTTGGGGTCGGGGCAGTTAAACGTCGTGTTGCTTGGCCCAGGTCGGGCTACTTCTTTGCGGTACTCGATAACTCACTAGCTAATTAACTAACTCAGTTGCTGGCCATGCCGCGCCATGATGTGGCGTACCACGCTGTAGTCCTGCAGCGAATCGCTGGACAGATCCTTACCGTAGCCGGAGCGCTTGAGGCCGCCGTGCGGCATCTCGCTGACCAGCATGAAGTGGCTGTTGATCCAGGTGCAGCCGTACTGCAGACGGGCAGCGACCTGCATGGCTTTATCGAGGTTTTGGGTCCACACCGAGGAGGCCAGGCCGTATTCGGAGTCATTGGCCCAATCGACCGCCTGCGCCAGTTCATCGAAACGGGTGACGGTGACTACCGGGCCGAAGACCTCGCGCTGGACGATTTCGTCGCCTTGTTTGCAACCGGCGAGCAGGGTCGGCTGGTAATAGAAACCGGGGCCGGAATGCACGGCGGCACCGGTGACCCGTTCGATATGCGGCTGGCCGAGCGCGCGCTCGACGAAGCTGGCCACACGATCACGCTGACGGGCGCTGATCAGCGGTCCGATCTCGTTGTCGGCATCGCGCTTGCGGGCAAAGCGCAGGCTGCTCACGGCATCACCTAACTCCGCGACTAAACGGTCATGGATACCTCTTTGAGCATAGATGCGGCAGGCGGCAGTGCAATCCTGGCCGGCGTTGTAGTAGCCATAGGTGCGCACGCCTTCGATCACCGCGTGCAGCTCGGCATCGTTACAGACGATCACCGGCGCTTTGCCGCCGAGTTCCAGATGGGTGCGTTTGAGGGTCTTGGCCGCGGCCTGGAGGATTTTCTGCCCGGTGACGATATCGCCGGTCAGCGAGACCATGCGCACCTTCGGGTGGCCGACCAGATGGCTGCCAACCCCTTCACCGCCGCCGCAGACAATGTTGATCACTCCGCGCGGTAGCAGCTCGGCGAGCGCGGGGGCGAGGGCGAGGATCGACAGCGGCGTGTGTTCGGACGGTTTGAACACCAGCGTGTTGCCGGCGGCCAGCGCGGGGGCGATCTTCCACGCGGCCATCATCAGCGGGTAGTTCCAGGGCGCGATGGAGGCGACCACGCCGATCGGGTCGCGGCGCACCATGCTGGTGTAACCCGGCAGGTACTCGCCGGACAGTTGGCCGGTCTGGCAGCGCACCGCGCCAGCGAAGAAGCGGAACACATCCACCGTGGCGCTCAGATCATCCTGACGGGCCAGGTGCAGCGGTTTGCCACAGTTCAGGGATTCCAGGCGGGCGAGGTGATCGGCGTGTTTTTCGATGGCGTCGGCGATGCCGAGCAGAATCAGCGAGCGTTGCTGTGGGGTGGTGCGCGACCAACTGCCGAATGCGTGGTGCGCGGCGAGGATGGCCGCCTCGACCTGCTCGGTGGAAGCCTCGGCGATATGCGCCAGGGTCTCGCCGGTTGCCGGGTTGAGGATCGGCTCGGCAAAGCCTTCACCCGCGAGCAGTTGACCGTCGATCAACAATTCGCTGAAGAGGGGCGTGGAAGTCGCGGCGCCGGCCATCTCGGTTGCTCTCTTTTGTTGTTGGGGCATCGGGTTTCTTCAGGCAAAGCCCGACGCTGGCCTCTTATATGTGCTGAGAGACTAGAGGTCGGGCGTGAGGTCTACAAATGCTTAATACTGAAGACAGCGTTCGATTAAATAGATGGCCTGCGCCCGGCGAGTTGCTCGCGGGCCACGGTGAGGAATGGATCGACCAAGGCCGGGCGTGCGGTGCCGCGCCGCCAGGCCAGGCCGACGTCGAGGGTCTGGGTCAGGTCAACCAGGGCGCGGGCTTCGATGATGTCGCCCTCCAGTGACCAGGGGCGGTAGGTCATGTCCGGTTGGATCGACAGACCCAAGCCGGCGGCAACCAGGCTGCGCACCGCTTCGGTGGAACCGGTACGCAGGGTGATGTGTGGCTGCAGGCCGGCGCGCGACCAGATGCGCTGGGCGTTCAGGCCCATCTCATCGACATTCAACTGAATCAATGGCTCGCTGACCACATCGGCCAGGCTGATGCTGTCGTGCTCCAGCAATGGATGCTGTGGCGGCAGCCAGAGGCGCAGTGGCGAGTGCGTCAGCACTTCGGTTTGCAGGGCGTGGCGGTCTTCCAGGTTGGAGAGGATCAGCACGCCGACATCGATCTCGCCACTCACCAGCAAGTGTTCGATATAGGGGCGTTCGTCTTCCATCACGCGGATTGCCACGTTGGGGTAGGCGCGTTGAAAGCGGGTAAGCAAATCTGCCAGGTAGTAACCGGCAACCAGGCTGGTTACGCCCACGGTCAGTTGGCCGGCGACCTGGTCGGTGCTCTGCTGCAGGCTGCGTTTGGCATTATCCACGGTGGCCAAAATCAGGTGGGCCTGGCGCAGGAACTGGTGGCCCTGGTGGGTCAGGGTCATGCCCTTGGCGTGGCGATTGAACAGGCTGACGCCAATCTCCTGCTCCAGTTGCTGGATCGCCAAGGTCAGGGTCGATTGCGAGATAAACACCGCCTGGGCCGCCGCGGAAATCGAACCGGTTTCGGCAACGGCAATGAAATGGCGGATCTGGCGCAGGGTCATCATGGTTCGATCTTCATGGTCGGGTGAGAAAGCCACGGGAAATGACGCGTGAGTGCGTGATTCTAATGAGTTTTATAGATTGTTGATGGTTTGTATCGTTTATTTGGATGGCTGGGGCTTGATGCTTTCGGGGGCATCAGCAGCCTTGAGCTCTGTAGCCGTTAAATTTCGTGAGGTTTTGCGCTATTGCAAGGCGCGCCCTGCAATAGCTATCTCAACCATGACCAAAGGCTGTACCCGTAGGTGGCGATAAGTCGTTGATAATGATCGGCGAGGCACTGTGCCGGGTCTTGGCCAACGAGGCGAATATCGACTTTCATTTCTGCGCGGACCCGCTTCAGGCTGTTGCCCTGGCGATCCAGATCAAGCCGACGGTGATCCTGCAGGACTTGGTGATGCCAGGTATCGAGGGCCTGGCTCTGGTGAGCGAGTACCGTAACCACCCGCAGACCCGCGATATCCCGATCATCGTGTTCTCGACCAAGGATGATCCCCTGGTCAAGAGCGCCGCCTTCGGTGCTGGCGCCAATGATTACCTGGTCAAATTGCCGGACAACATCGAGTTGGTGACGCGGATTCGCTATCACTCACGCTCCTACCTGATGCAGCTGCAGCGTGACGAGGCCTATCGGGCGCTGCGCGAAAGCCAGCAGCAATTGATGGAAACCAACCTGGTACTGCAACGGCTGATGAATTCGGACGGCCTGACCGGGCTGTCGAATCGCCGGCATTTCGATGAGTACCTGGAAATGGAATGGCGTCGGGCGATGCGCGAGAAGAGTCAGTTGTCGCTGTTGATGATCGATGTCGATTACTTCAAGAGCTACAACGATAGCTTCGGCCACTTGATGGGTGATGAGGCTTTGCGACAGGTCGCGGATGTCATCCGTGGTAGTTGCAGCCGGCCTTCCGACTAGCCGGCGCGTTACGGCGGTGAAGAGTTCGTCATGGTCCTGCCGGGGACCTCGGCGGGCGGCGCGCGACTGGTGGCGGAAAAGGCTCGGCGGGCCGTTGAGGCTCAGCGCATGCCGCATTCCACTCCCGAGCTGGATAGCTTGCTGACGGTCAGCATCGGCATTGCGACCCGGATTCCCCAGCAGGGCGATTCGCCCCTGTTGCTGATCCAGGCGGCCGATGAAGGGCTGTATCTGGCTAAGAGAGGCGGGCGTAACCAGGTCGGCTGTCTCTAGCTCCCAAGCCTTTTCTCGCTTTAGTGCAACATCTGGAAGCACTCTTAGCCGCCGTTTACGGGCGCTTCGTTCTAGTCTGCGCGTCGGTTTGTCAGAACGCGCCGAATGGCTGGAGGGTTCCATGAATACTCGAGGCTTACTCGATCAACTGCTCAAGTCCGGGCAGGATCTGCTACAGAACAAGGCTGGCACGCGCCAGGACGCGGCGGGCGGTCTAGGCGGTTTGCTGGGCTCCGGTACTGGCAACCTGGGCAGCCTGCTTAGTGGTGCGGGCGGTGGCGCCTTGGCCGCGGGCGCCATGGGTCTGCTATTGGGTAACAAGAGTGCGCGCAAGCTGGGTGGCAAGGCGCTGACTTATGGTGGTTTGGCTGCGCTCGGTGTTATCGCCTACAAGGCCTACGGCAACTGGCAAGCGCAGCAAGCGAGTGCGCCGCAAGGCGAACCGCAGACGCTGGATCGCCTGCCGGCACCGCAGGTCGAGCAGCATAGCCAGGCGATTCTCAAGGCCCTGGTGGCAGCGGCCAAGGCCGATGGCCATGTCGATGCCCGCGAGCGGCAACTGATTGAAGGTGAGCTGAGCAAGCTGACTCATGATCAAGAGCTGCAGCGCTGGCTGGAGACCGAGTTAAACAAACCGCTCGATCCGGCCGATGTGGCGCGCGCCGCGCAGACCCCTGAGATGGCGGCCGAAATGTATCTGGCCAGCGTCTTGCTGGTGGATGAGGAGCACTTCATGGAGCGCGCCTATCTGGACGAGTTGGCTCGCCAGCTCAAGCTCGACCCGGCACTCAAGGTCGAGCTGGAAGCGCAAGTTGGCAAAGAATTGCAAGGCTGAGCCAGGCCCGCCAGTAACAGGCTCGGCATCCGCCGAGTCGGCCTGCGCCTGTCTTCGCGCTCCATAAGGTGAACGGCTTTGCGTCATCCGCAGAGCCGTTCGCCTTCTCACTACCCCAGTAGAAATCCAACCCCGCCCGCCCGCGAGCGTGCCGGACGGTGCGCTTCGCGGTGGCTGGGTGGGCGGCTGGCCAGGTTGCGCAAAAACAAAGCGTGTTCGACCTGAAAGCGATTGTTTCAAGGTCGGGAAAGAGTGCATAACAGCGGCTGCCAATAACAACGACAACCATGCTGAGGCCACTTATGCAGCAACCCACTGGCTCATACGATTA
>JBOICE010000044.1:0-7874 GCA_050739815.1 Pseudomonas sp.
GGTTAACGCTGTGGGTCATGGCGAGTCCAAGCCGGTTGCGGATAACGCTACCGAAGCTGGCCGCGCGGTTAACCGTCGCGTAGAAGCTGAAGTGGAAGCTCAAGCCAAGTAATGGGTTTAGCTCTGCTGAAAAACCCGGCTCCGGCCGGGTTTTTCTTGGCTGCAACAAAACAGGCCACAGGGCACAGCTGTTGGTGGTTTTGCGGTGAGTCCTGACAGTATGATCGCTATTCTTGCCAGGCTGGTGAGTCGCCTGGTGTTACCTAAGTGAGTCTTGAGCTTGCCTTTCTTCCGTCGAAATTCTTTCCGTTCGCCTCATGCGGTGCTACTGGCATTTGCGCTTTTGCTGCCGCTCGCGGGTTGCATGAGTTCGGCCGTAGCACCGGCCATCCAACGTTTGCCTGAAAGGGTAGAGCTGAGCGGCGTACCGTTCTTTGCGCAGACCGCTTATGAGGGGGCCCCTGGTGCTCTGGCGATCCTGCTTTCGCAGCAAGGTGTCGTCACGACGCCTGGATTGGTCGCCAAAAAAATGCAGCTGCCGGGGAGTGAGGCTCGCTTGCAACAAAACCTGCAGCGAGTGGTGAATGAGTATGGCTTGTTGGTTTACCCGCTTGAGGCCGACCTCCCGGAGTTGTTGGCCCAGGTCGCTGCAGGTTTCCCAGTCTTGGTTCGCATCAATAATGGCTTTGGCTGGGTATCGTCGCCGCGCTATGCGGTGTTGATCGGCTATGACCGCGCGGAGCAGACGCTGTTGTTGCGCTCTGGGAGGGATCGACGCTTGTCGATGGGCTTCGATAACTTTGAATCAGCCTGGAACGCTCTCGGGCATTGGGCGGTTCTGGTTCAGGCGCCTGCGCAGCTACCGGCTAACGTAGATCGGCAGCGCTGGTTGAATGGCGCGGCAGAGTTGGAGCACGCCGGGCAAAAGCTTGCGGCGAGTAACGCTCATCGAGCCATCGAACCTAAATCATCTACCTCGCAAATCAAAACGGCGCCCTAAGGCGCCGTTGTTTTTTGCAGCGTATTTAGACCCCGAGCTTGTCACGCAGGCTGTAGTACCAGGCACCCAGCGCGCTGAACGGCACCTGGAACAACTGACCGCCAGGGAAGGGGTAGTGCGGCAGGGTGGCAAATGCGTCGAAACGCTCGGCCTGCCCACGCAGGGCCTCCGCCAGCACCTTGCCGGCCAGGTGCGTGTAAGTCACACCGTGGCCACTGCAACCTTGCGAGTAGTAGATGTTGTCGCCAAGGCGACCGACCTGCGGCAAGCGTGAAAGGGTCAGCAGGAAGTTGCCGGTCCAGGCATAGTCGATTTTGACGTTCTTCAACTGCGGGAACGTCTTGATCAGTTTTGGGCGGATAATCGCTTCGATATTCGCCGGATCACGGGCGCCGTAGACCACGCCACCACCAAAGATCAGGCGGTTGTCACCGCTGAGGCGGAAGTAGTCGAGCAGGTAATTGCAGTCTTCGACGCAATAGTCTTGTGGCAGCAGGCTCTTGGCTACTTCAGCGCTCAGCGGTTCGGTGGTGAGCACCTGGGTGCCACACGGCATCGACTTGGCGGACAGTTCAGGGATCAGGTTGCCAAGGTAGGCGTTACCCGCGACCACTACGAATTTGGCTTTTACCCGGCCTTGCGGGGTGTGTACCACCGGGTTGGCGCCACGTTCGATCCGAATGGCTGGCGATTGCTCATAAATGCGTCCGCCCAGGGATTCGACGGCAGCGGCTTCGCCCAGTGCCAGATTCAGCGGGTGGATGTGGCCACCACTCATATCCAACATGCCGCCGATATAATTATCGGTCGCAACGACTTCACGAATTCGCTTGGCGTCCATCAACTCCAGCTGGGTATGACCATAGCGCTCCCAGAGCTTTTTCTGTGCTTCGAGATGACCCATCTGTTTTTTGGTGATTGCGGCGAATACACCGCCATTTTTCAGGTCGCACTGGATGCCGTACTTGGCGATGCGCTCACGAATGATGCGGCCACCTTCAAACGCCATCTGCCCGAGCAGTTGCGCTTGCTTAGGGCCAACAGTGCGTTCAATTACATCGATGTCGCGGCTGTAGCTATTAACGATCTGCCCGCCGTTACGCCCGGAGGCGCCAAAGCCGACTTTCGCGGCTTCTACCATGGTGACGTTAAAGCCGTTTTCCAGCAGGAACAGGGCGGTGGATAGCCCGGTGTAGCCGGCACCTACAACGCAGACGTCCGTCTCCACTTCGCCGGCCAGCTCTGGACGAGCAGGTACTGGGTTGGCTGATGCAGCGTAGTAGGACTGCGGATAAGGAGTGTGTGCCATCTTGCAACCTCTGTTTTATATTTTTTACGGATGCAGCGATCCTACCCGAGTTGATAATGCCCGGCTAGTAGCCTGTGCAAAATATTAAACGCGGGGTTGAACGGTAAAAAATACGCTTATTCAGAGAGTTAGCGAAAAAAGTATTGACACTTTCTCGTGTCTCCGTAGAATGCGCGTCCATTGCAGGCACGTAGCTCAGCTGGTTAGAGCACCACCTTGACATGGTGGGGGTCGTTGGTTCGAGTCCAATCGTGCCTACCAAATTAAAAAAGGGTCGCTCAGGCGACCCTTTTTTATTGGGCGCTTGTCAGGGCTCCGGCTATCTGAAAGCATCCCGATTCTTCAAATTTCCAGTGACTGCGGTTCGGTTCAGGTTGGCCTTAGGGCTCCTGCCACTGTGAGGCGGGTATACCGCCGAATCGCGTACTGGCTCATCCCAACCCATGTGACCTTTGGTAGGGGTCACCACTAGGAGAGGAAGCGCCATGCCTGTTATTACTCTTCCCGACGGCAGTCAGCGTTCGTTCGATCACCCGGTCTCGGTGGCCGAGGTGGCTCAATCCATTGGCGCCGGTCTGGCTAAGGCCACTCTGGCTGGCAAGGTGAATGGCACGTTGGTTGATGCCAGCGACCTGATCGACAGCGATGCGACGCTGCAGATCATCACGTCGAAGGACGAGGAGGGGCTGGAGATCATCCGTCACTCCTGTGCACACCTGATCGGTCATGCGGTCAAGCAACTCTATCCAACGGCCAAGATGGTGATCGGTCCGGTCATCGATGAAGGCTTTTATTACGACATCGCCTATGAGCGCCCCTTCACGTTGGAAGATGTGGCGGCCATCGAGCAGCGTATGCAGCAGTTGATCGACACGGAATACGATGTCATCAAGAAGATGACCCCGCGTGATCAAGTGATTGCCGAATTCAAGGCTCGCGGCGAAGAGTACAAGCTGCGTCTAGTTGAGGACATGCCCGAGACACAGGAAATGGGCCTGTACTACCACGAAGAATACCTCGACATGTGTCGGGGGCCGCACGTGCCGAATACTCGCTTCCTCAAGGCTTTCAAACTGACCAAGCTGTCGGGCGCCTACTGGCGTGGCGATGCCAAGAACGAGCAGCTACAGCGCATTTATGGCACCGCTTGGGCCGATAAAAAGCAGCTGGCTGCGTACGTTCAGCGCATCGAAGAGGCTGAGAAGCGCGATCACCGTAAAATTGGTAAGCGTCTGAACCTGTTTCACACCCAGGAAGAAGCGCCAGGCATGGTGTTCTGGCATCCGAATGGTTGGACTCTGTATCAGGTGCTTGAGCAATACATGCGTCAAGTGCAGCGCGACAACGGCTACCTGGAGATCAAGACGCCTCAGGTGGTCGATCGCAGCCTTTGGGAGAAATCCGGGCACTGGGCCAACTACGCCGAAAACATGTTCACCACTGAGTCGGAAAATCGCGATTACGCGATCAAGCCGATGAACTGCCCGTGCCACGTACAGGTGTTCAATCAGGGACTGAAAAGCTATCGCGAGTTGCCGATGCGTCTGGCCGAGTTCGGTGCCTGCCACCGTAACGAGCCGTCCGGTGCGCTGCACGGCATCATGCGTGTGCGTGCATTCACCCAGGACGATGCGCATATCTTCTGTACAGAAGAGCAGATGCAGGCTGAGTCCGCCGCGTTCATCAAGCTGACTCTGGATGTCTATGCAGACTTCGGTTTCCAGGATATCCAGCTCAAGTTGTCGACTCGCCCGGAAAAACGCGTGGGTTCCGATGAGTTGTGGGATCGTGCCGAGGCTGCGTTGGCTGCTGCGCTGGATAGCGCGGGCCTGCCCTATGATCTGCAGCCGGGTGAGGGTGCGTTTTATGGTCCCAAGATCGAATTTTCTCTAAAAGATTGTCTCGGTCGGGTCTGGCAATGCGGTACCCTGCAGCTCGATTTCAACCTGCCAGTGCGTCTGGGGGCTGAATTCGTCAGCGAAGACAACAGCCGCAAGCATCCCGTGATGCTGCATCGTGCCATCCTGGGCTCTTTCGAGCGCTTTATTGGCATGCTGATTGAGCACTACGAAGGGGCATTCCCGGCTTGGCTGGCACCAACCCAGGCGGTGATATTGAATATCACCGATAAACAGGCTGATTTTGCTCTTGAAGTTGAAAAAAAGCTCAATCAAAGCGGGTTCCGTGCCAAGTCTGACTTGAGAAACGAAAAAATCGGCTTTAAAATCCGCGAGCATACTTTGCTCAAGGTTCCGTATCTCTTGGTTATTGGAGATAGGGAAGTTGAAATGCAAACCGTCGCCGTGCGTACGCGAGAGGGTGCAGACCTGGGCTCTATGCCCGTCGCCCAATTCGCAGATTTTCTCGCTCAGGCGGTTTCCCGGCGTGGTCGCCATGATTCGGAGTAATTATTATTAAGCGTGAAATGAGACAAGATAAACGAGCTGCACCGAAAGCCCCGATCAACGAGAATATCTCGGCACGCGAGGTTCGGTTAATTGGCGCTGACGGCGAGCAAATTGGCATCGTCTCGATTGATGAAGCGCTTAGAGTCGCCGAAGAATCCAAGTTGGATTTGGTGGAAATTTCCGCTGATGCGGTTCCACCTGTTTGCCGTGTGATGGACTACGGCAAGTCGATCTTCGAAAAGAAGAAGCAAATTGCTGCTGCGAAGAAAAACCAGAAGCAAGTGCAGGTTAAAGAAATCAAGTTTCGTCCAGGGACGGAGGAAGGGGATTACCAGGTAAAACTACGCAACCTGGTACGTTTCCTAAGTGATGGGGACAGGGCCAAGGTATCCTTGCGATTCCGCGGCCGTGAGATGGCGCATCAGGAACTGGGCATGGAGCTGTTGAAGCGGGTCGAAGGTGACCTGCTCGAATACGGCACCGTTGAACAGCATCCAAAGATGGAAGGACGCCAGCTGATCATGGTCATCGCCCCCAAAAAGAAGAAATAACCACCAGGGCACGGCAGGCCTTGCGGTTATGTTTATCAACTGAATGCGGAGTATCCGAACATGCCAAAAATGAAAACCAAAAGCGGTGCAGCGAAGCGTTTCTTGAAAACCGCTTCGGGTTTCAAGCACAAGCACGCTTTCAAGAGCCACATCCTGACCAAAATGTCCACCAAGCGTAAGCGTCAACTGCGCGGTAGCACCATGGTGCATCCGTCTGACGTGGCAAAGGTGGCGCGCATGCTGCGCGTTCGTTAATTTCGGTCAAGAACTAGAGGAAGTTACTCATGGCTCGTGTTAAGCGTGGCGTTGTTGCTCGCCGTCGTCATAAAAAAATTCTGAAACTCGCTAAAGGCTACTATGGCGCGCGTTCACGCGTGTTCCGCGTTGCCAAGCAAGCGGTAATCAAGGCAGGCCAATATGCCTACCGTGACCGCCGTCAGAAAAAGCGTCAGTTCCGTGCTCTGTGGATCGCCCGTATCAATGCTGGTGCTCGTATCAACGGCTTGTCTTACAGCCGTTTCATTGCTGGCTTGAAAAAGGCAGCAATCGAGATCGACCGCAAGGTTCTGGCTGATCTGGCAGTGAACGAGAAAGCGGCGTTTGCTGCGATTGTCGAGAAAGCGAAAGCCGTACTGGCTTAAGTCCCCCGACAGTCACCGGGCTCGCCCGGTGCTAAACGTCACCAATAGGGGAAGAGCCTTCGAGCTCTTCCCCTATTTCGTATCTGGAGTCTGTAAATGGAAAACCTGGATGCGCTGGTCTCTCAAGCTCTAGAGGCCGTGCAACACACTGAAGACGTCAATGCCCTGGAGCAGATCCGGGTTCATTATCTTGGCAAGAAAGGCGAGCTGACCCAGGTGATGAAGACCCTGGGCAACATGTCTGCTGAAGATCGCCCGAAAGTCGGTGCCCTGATCAACGCGGCCAAGGAGCGTGTTCAGGACTCGCTCAATGCTCGCAAGGAATTGCTTGAGCAAGCAGCGCTGCGTGCCAAGCTCGCTGCTGAGTTCATCGACGTCACCCTCCCAGGTCGTGGTCAGACTTCTGGCGGCCTGCATCCGGTCACTCGGACGCTGGAGCGCATCGAGCAGTTCTTCACCCATATTGGCTACGGCATTGCCGAAGGCCCAGAGGTAGAAGACGATCATCACAACTTTGAGGCGCTCAACATCCCTGGCCACCACCCGGCGCGGGCGATGCATGACACCTTCTATTTCAATGCGAACATGTTGTTGCGCACCCATACCTCACCGGTACAGGTCCGCACCATGGAAACGCAACAACCGCCGATCCGCATTGTCTGCCCAGGCCGTGTCTATCGTTGCGACTCGGATATCACCCATTCGCCGATGTTCCATCAGGTCGAAGGCTTGCTGGTTGACGAAGGCATCAGCTTTGCTGACCTGAAAGGCACCATCGAAGAATTCCTTCGAGTGTTCTTCGAGAAAGACCTGGGCGTGCGTTTCCGCCCGTCTTTCTTCCCCTTCACCGAACCCTCGGCTGAAGTCGATATGCAGTGCGTGATGTGTAGTGGCAAAGGTTGCCGCGTTTGCAAGCAGACTGGCTGGCTGGAAGTCATGGGCTGCGGCATGGTCCACCCCAATGTGCTGCGCATGTCTGGCATCGACCCCGAAAAATTCCAGGGCTTTGCCTTCGGTATGGGGGTTGAACGTCTGGCCATGTTGCGTTACGGCGTTAACGACTTGCGTCTGTTCTTCGACAACGACCTGCGATTCCTCGCGCAATTTCGCTAGGCCGCATGCCCGTAACCGTTTTCTAGGAGAAGAGCAGGATGAAATTCAGTGAACAGTGGCTGCGCAGCTGGGTAAACCCGAAGGTTTCCCGCGATGAGCTGGTAGCTCGTTTGTCTATGGCCGGTCTTGAGGTCGACAGCGTGACGCTGGCCGCCGGCGCATTCAGCGGCGTGGTAGTGGGTGAGGTGCTGAGCACCGAGCAGCACCCAGATGCTGACAAGCTACGCGTTTGCCAGGTCAGTAATGGCACTGAGACTTTTCAGGTGGTTTGTGGCGCGCCGAACGTGCGCCCGGGTCTGAAGATTCCTTTCGCAATGATCGGCGCCGAGCTGTCGGACGACTTCCAGATCAAGAAGGCCAAGCTGCGCGGCGTTGAGTCGAGCGGCATGCTCTGCTCGGCCTCTGAGCTGCAAATCAGTGATGACAGTGACGGCTTGATGGAGCTGCCGGTAGATGCGCCGGTTGGCCAGGACATTCGTGTCTATCTCGGCCTGGATGATGCCAGCATCGAAGTTGACCTGACTCCGAACCGCGGCGATTGCCTGTCGCTGGCCGGCTTGGCGCGTGAGGTCGGTGCCTTGTATGCTGCCGAAGTTACGCGCCAGGTGATTGCCGTTGTGCCTGCTGTGCACGACGAAGTTCGCCCGGTAGAAGTGCTGGCGGCAAAAGCCTGCCCTCGCTACCTCGGCCGCGTGATTCGCAATGTCGACCTGTCCAAACCAACACCGCTGTGGATGGTTGAGCGTCTGCGCCGTGCCGATGTGCGCAGCATCGACGCAGCCGTCGATATCACCAACTATGTGATGCACGAACTCGGCCAGCCGATGCATGCTTTCGACCTCAACGAGATCA
>JBOICE010000045.1:0-10518 GCA_050739815.1 Pseudomonas sp.
CCGCAGGCGCCGAATCACAAGCTCGGCACGCTCAATAGCTGGGCCAGACTGCCCGTCACCGGCAAGGCGCACCGGGCGCTGGCCGATGCGGAAATGGCGGCCAACCTGACCCTCTACCTGGCGGACCGGTTGCGCGATACCCATGGCATCGGCCGGGTTTCCCACAGTCTGCTCTGCAAGCTGCAGAAAGTGCCCGCGGCGAAGATCGGCGAAGCCCTCAGAAGTGCTCGCGCGGGGCTGTAGGCAAGGGCCCGTCATTCCCGCGCTCGGCCGTAACTCCCGCCTTTGCCCGAAAGCCCAAACCCTCAGCGCTGGCCATTCCCCGGCTGCAACAGCGAAGTCGGGACCCGGCCATTGAAGGGTGTGGAGAGGATGATCGAGGTCTTGCTCGCACCGTATGCCGAGAGTCGGTCGATCAGCGCTTGCAACTCGTTCATCGAGGCGACGGCGGCGTGCATGATCACGCAGGCATCGCCCGTCACTCGGTAGCAACTGGTCAGCTCGGGAAAACGCTCGAGTGCCACCAGGCTTGAGTTCGATTGATGGTTGTTGAGGCGCAACTCGATCATGCATTCGATCGGCAGGCCCAGTTTGCCGACGTCGACATTGGCCTGATAGCCGCTGATCACACCGCTGCTCTCGAGCTTGGCCACCCGTTCGGCGACGGCGGGTGGCGACAGGTTGACCCGGCGCGCCAGCTCGGCAAACGACAGGCGGCCGTCCTCGATCAGGGCGGTCAGAATCAGGCGATCGTATTTATCCATGCTGAAACTCGAAAATTTAGAATCGTTGGTTGTTTGTTGAAAATACCATTGAGACTAAGGTTTGTGCGCTGAGAAACGTTTGTTCGCTATTAGATATCCCGGATAAGCCTCATAAACTATCGGCTCACTTTACCGCCTGATCGAGTCGAACATGAGCACGCGCGTTGTCCGTTTCCCCCTGTTGCTGCTCGGCACGTTTGCCGCCTTGTACCTGATCTGGGGCTCCACCTACCTGGCCATCCGCATCGGCGTGGAGTCCTGGCCGCCGCTGTTGATGGCCGGGGTGCGTTTTCTGATCGCCGGCAGCTTGCTGTATGCCTGGCTGCGTTGGCGCGGTGTGTCGGCGCCGAGCGGGCGTGAATGGCGCGCGGCCGGGAAGATCGGTTTTCTGCTGCTGGCCTGTGGCAATGGCGGGGTCACGGTGGCCGAGCACTGGGGCGTCGCCTCCGGCGTGGCGGCCTTGGCGATTGCAACGGTGCCGTTGTTCACCTTGTTGTTCGGGCTGTTCTGGGGCCAGCGCAATACCAAGCTGGAATGGGCCGGCATCGCCCTCGGCTTGCTGGGGATTGCCTTGCTTAACCTGGGGTCGAACTTGCAGGCGAGCCCGGCGGGTGCGGCGTTGATCCTGTTTGCCGCGGCCAGCTGGGCGTTTGGTTCGATGTGGGGCAAGTCGCTGCCCTTGCCCAGCGGGCCGATGGCCAGTGCGGCGGAGATGCTCGTGGGCGGCGCGGCGCTGCTGATTGGCAGCCTGCTCAGCGGCGAGCGGCTGACGCAGATGCCCAGCGCCGCCGGTTGGGGCGCCTTGGTCTATCTGGTGCTGTTCGGCTCGATCATCGCCTTCAGTTCGTATCTCTACCTGCTCAAGCATGTGCGTCCGGCGGCGGCAACCAGCTATGCCTACGTCAATCCGGTGGTGGCGGTGCTGCTCGGCATTCTCTTCGCCGGTGAACAGATCGGCAGTTCGGAATGGATGGCGATGGTGGTGATCATCGGTGCTGTGGTGTTGATCGGCCTGCCGCAGTGGCGCCAGCGCCAGGCGGAGTTGGCGGCTGCGGCCGATTGATCCTCGCCACGCGCCGGCCAAAAAACACCGATCCGCAAAACACCGATCCGGAGTGACTGGCGCAGGGTGATCAATAACCGACGGTAAAGCGCTGTTGCCGGTGCTGGGGCTTTTCCAGTTCATCGAGAATCGCCACCGCCAGGTCGGCGACGCTGATGTTGGCCGGCGTCTCGCCATTCATCAGCAACTGCTCGCCACCGCGGCGGTACTGCCCAGTACGCTCACCGGGTTGCAGCAGCGCTGGCGGGGAGAGGAAGGTCCAGTCCAGCCTGTGCTCTTCGCGCAGCTGTTGCAGGGCCTGACGTGCGCCTTCTGCACCCTCCTTGTAGTCGGCGGGGAAGCCCGGGGTATCGATCAGTTGCAGCCCCGGCGCGACATACAGGCTGCCAGCGCCACCGACAACCAGCAGGCGTTTCACTGCGGCGCGCTTGACCCCGGCCACGATGGCTTGGCTGCCTCGAAGGAACAGCGTCAGGATGTCGGCCTTGCCCCAGCCAGGATTGAAGGCGCTGATCACTGCGTCATGTCCGGCGACCGCCTGAGCGATGGCGCCAGCGTCATAGGCATCGACCTTGAGCGGAGTCAGATTGGCGTGTTGCGGCAGTTTTTCCGGGTGCTGGACGATGCCGCTGACCTGGTGGCCGCGATTCAAGGCTTCTTGCAGAACTGCTGCGCCAACAAAGCCGCTGGCGCCGATCAATGCGAGTTTCATGAACTGTCTCCGGGTGGGTCATTCGAGGAGACAGATACTCTCAGATGGGTAAAGGCGAGAAAAATAGGCTAAAAAGGCTTTAACAATTAAGTAGAGCTTAATAATGGAACAGCTCAAACGCATGGCGGTGTTTGCCACGGTGGTGGACAAAGGCTCGATGGTGGCCGCCGCCGAGGTGCTGGGCATGACGCCTTCGGCAGTCAGCCAGCAGATCCGTCGGTTGGAAGAGAACACGCAGATCAGCCTGCTGCACCGTACCACGCGCAAGCTGACCCTGACCGAGGCCGGCGCGATCTTCTATCGCAGCTGTGCGCAGGTGCTTGAACTGGCCCAGCAAGCCGAACAGCGCTTGATCGAGTTGCGCGATGCGCCGGTCGGTGAGCTGCGTATCGCCGCCCCGGTGGGGTTTGCCGGCGGGCGCCTGTGCAGCGCATTGGCTCCATTGTTGGCGGCGCATCGGCAACTTAGCCTGCAACTGTTCTTTCACGATGAGCATATCGATCTGATCGAGCAGCGCATCGATATCGCCATCCGCGTCGGCAAGCTGGAGAGTTCCAGCCTGGTGGCGCGGCATATCGCCGACTGGAGCACGGTGCTGTGTGCGGCTCCGGCTTATCTGGCGCGCCAAGCTCCTATCGACCGGCCGGAGCAGTTGCTCGCCCTGGATTGGTTGAGCCTGAGTTCCTATCCTCAGCCGCAGCAGTTGACCTTGCTCGGACCGGGCGGGGAGGAGCAGCGGTTACGGATCGACAGCCGGATCTGCAGTAACAACATCATCGCCGCGCGCGAGTTTGCCTTGGCCGGCATGGGTATTTCCCTGCAGCCGGAGCCGGAAATCCGTGCCGAGCTGGCCAGCGGCCGGTTGCTGCGGGTATTGCCGGAGTGGCATGCACCGCAATTCGGCCTCTATATAGTGACTCCGCGGCGCGCTGCGCAGCCGGCCAAGGTGCGTTACGCCATCGAGGCGCTGCGGCAAAACCTGCTTGCCGTCTGAGTTCGACACATAAGCGCGCCACAACGCGTTCAGTGGTCGGCATCTGCGGCGCGCTGTGAGAGGATGACGCACATTACGGCCGTTGAGCTTGGCAGCACTTGAATAGGACCCACGATAAAAACCGATGAAGACTCCAAAACGCATTGAACCCCTGGTTGAAGATGGCTTGGTCGATGAGGTGCTGCGCCCCCTGATGAGCGGTAAGGAAGCTGCCGTCTATGTGGTGCGCTGCGGTAAAGAATTGCGCTGTGCCAAGGTCTACAAAGAGGCGAACAAACGCAGTTTCCGCCAGGCCGCCGAATATCAGGAAGGCCGCAAGGTGCGTAACAGCCGCGATGCGCGGGCCATGGCCAAGGGTTCCAAATACGGCCGCAAGGAGCAGGAAGACAACTGGCAGAACGCCGAAGTGGCGGCCTTGTTCCGCCTGGCCAACGCCGGCGTGCGCGTGCCCAAGCCGTATGACTTTCTCGAAGGCGTGCTGCTGATGGAGCTGGTGGCAGACGCTTACGGTGATGCGGCGCCACGTCTGAATGATGTGGTGATGGAGCCGGACCAAGCCCGCGAGTACCACACCTTTCTGGTCCGTCAGATCGTGCGCATGCTCTGCGCCGGGCTGGTGCATGGTGACTTGTCCGAATTCAACGTGCTGCTCGATGCCGAGGGGCCGGTGATCATCGACCTGCCGCAGGCGGTGGACGCGGCGGGTAATAACCACGCCTTCAGCATGCTCGAGCGCGATGTCGGCAACATGGCGGCCTACTTCGGGCGCTTCGCCCCGGAGCTGAAAGCCACCCAGTTCGCCAAGGAAATGTGGGCCCTGTACGAGGCCGGCACGCTGCACCCACTCAGCCCGTTGACGGGCGAGTTCGACGAGCCGGAAGAGTTGGCCGATGTCGATGGCGTGATCCGCGAAATCGAAGCCGCGCGTTTGGATGAGATTCGTCGCCAGGCCGCCCGCGCCGAGGTCGATGGCCCGCCGAAAGCCGCAGAGCCGCCACCGCCGCCGTGGCTGCAGTAGGCGTTTCGCCAACCGCGTAAGCGCGCGGGGCGCAATGCCCCGCGCACTGTTTCCCGACAGCTGTACCCATACCTATTCAAGCCAAGCTGCTAGCGTGCTTCGACAGTGAACAGGTTTTGAGCCACCTCGGAGCGTTCAGCATGTCTGTGCCCCACGCCTTGCTGGCCTTGCTGGTGACCCTGATCTGGGGCATCAACTTCGTCGTGATCAAGGTCGGCCTGCACGACTTTCCACCCTTGCTGTTCTGCGCGTTGCGCTTTGCCCTGGCGGCATTGCCCTTGCTGTTTCTGCGCGGGCCAATGCCAGCGCCGCTGTGGCGCATCGTGCAGATCGGCATGTGGCTCGGGGTGATCAAGTTCGGCCTGCTGTTCGTCGGCCTGCACCTGGGCATGCCGGCCGGGTTGTCCTCGTTGGTGCTGCAAAGCCAAGTGTTCTTTACCGTGCTGATTGCCGCCGTGTTTCTCGGGGAGCGCCCCACTGTGCGCGCCCTGGCGGGGTTGCTGCTCGCGGCGGCTCTGGCCTGGGCGTTCGCCAATATCACCACCAAGCAATCCGGTGCGACCGACATGCTCCGACTGATCTGCTGGGTCAGCCTGGTTCCGCCCTTGCCGCTGCTGGGTTTGTCTTATCTGCTCGAGGGGCCGGCGGCGATTCACGCGGCGCTCAGCCACTTCAGCTGGCAGGGCGTCGGTGCATTGTTGTACATCGCCTTTCTCGCCACCACCGTCGGCTTTGGCATCTGGAGTTTCTTGCTGCGCCGCTACCCCGCCAATGTGGTCGCGCCATTTGCGCTGGCGGTGCCGGTCTCCGGGTTGCTGGCCGGTTGGTTGCTGCTGGATGAAAGCTTGAGTCTGAGCAGTTGGCTGGCGTGCGGGCTGGTGTTCGTCGGGCTGGCGATCAGCGTTTTGCCCAAGGACCTGCTGCGGCGCCTGTTCAGTTTGCAGGGTGGCTAAGGGTTTGGTTATCCATTGAGCCGGCTGGGGGCGTAGCTCCACCAGCCGCCTCAATGGCAAGCGCCGCTCGACTCCAGGTCTTTAAGGATCGGGCAATCCGGGCGCTCATCGCCCTGGCAGTGTTCGACCAGTTCCTGCAGGGTGTCGCGCAGGCCGGTCAATTCGACGATCTTGCGGTTGAGTTCATCGATATGGCGGTGGGCCAGCGCTTTTACATCGGCGCTGGCGCGTTGGCGGTCCTGCCAGAGGGTGAGCAATTTGCCGACTTCCTCCAGCGAGAAACCCAGATCGCGTGAGCGCTTGATAAACGCCAGGGTGTGCAAATCCTGCGTGCCATAGAGGCGGTAGCCGCTGTCAGTGCGGCTGGCGGGCTTGAGCAGGCCAATGGCTTCGTAATAACGGATCATCTTGGCGCTCAGGCCGCTGTTTTTGGCTGCTTGGCCGATGTTCATCGCGGGGTTGTCCTCTCGTTGCGGTGTTCGTTACGGCTTCCAGGTTTTAAGCAGCAGTGCATTGCTCACCACGCTGACGCTGGACAGCGCCATGACGGCCCCGGCGAGCATCGGGTTGAGCAAACCGAAAGCCGCCAGCGGAATGCCGACCAGGTTGTAGATAAAGGCCCAGAACAGGTTTTGCCGAATCTTGTCATAGGTGCGCCGGCTGATATCCAGCGCCGCCGGCACCAGCCGTGGGTCGCCGCGCATCAGGGTGATGCCGGCCGCGTGCATGGCGACATCGGTGCCGCCGCCCATGGCGATGCCGACATCCGCGGCGGCCAGGGCTGGAGCGTCGTTGATGCCGTCACCGACCATCGCGACCACCGCGTTGCTTTTCAGCCCGGCGATGATTGCGGCTTTGTCGGCGGGTAGCACCTGGGCATGGATAGCGGTGATCCCCAAAGCACCGGCCACCGCCTGAGCGCTACCTGGGTTATCGCCGGTAATCAGATGGCTGCGGATGCCGCGCGCGTTCAACTGCTGGATGGCCTGCGCGGCGCCAGGCTTCAGGCTGTCGCCAAAGGCGAACAGACCGAGCACCCGAGGTTGCGGCGCCTGTTCGATCAGCCAGGACAGCGTTCGGCCTTCGGCCTCCCAGGCTTGCGCCGCGGCCTCCAGTTCGCTGGCCGGCAAACCGCTTTCGGCCAACAGGCGGCGATTGCCCAGGGCCAGTTGGCGCCCGTCCACGCTGCCGGCGATGCCGCGCCCGGAAAGCGCCCGGCTGCCACTGGCCGTGGCGAGGCTCAAGTTGCGTGCGCGGCAGGCATCCAGCACGGCCTTGGCCAGCGGGTGTTCACTCCCTCGTTGCAGCGCCCCCGCTAGTTGCAATAAACCCTCGTCATCCCCGCCAACACCGTCACTCGCGTTGCCGCCGTCATTCCCGCGCAGGCGGGAACCCACTAACGAGACAAGGTGGACGATTTGCGCGGTGCCCGAGGTCAGGGTGCCGGTCTTGTCGAAGGCGATGGCGCTGACCGCATGGGCGACTTCCAGGGCTTCGGCGTCCTTGATCAGGATGCCGTGGCGCGCGGCCACGCCAGTGCCGGCCATGATCGCAGTCGGTGTGGCCAGGCCCAAGGCGCAAGGGCAGGCGATCACCAGCACCGCCACGGCGTTGAGCAGCGCGGTTTCCAGTGGGCTCCCGAGCGCTAGCCAGCCGAGCAAAGTGGCGACGGCGATAGCGATCACCACCGGGACGAAGACCGTACTGACCTTATCCACCAGCTTCTGGATCGGTGCCTTGGCCGCCTGGGCGTCTTCCACCAGACGGATGATCCGCGCCAGCACGGTTTCCCCACCGAGGGCGCGAGTGCGTACCAGTAGCCGGCCCTCGCCGTTGATGGCGCCAGCGGTGACCGGGTCGCCAGGTTGCTTGGGCACCGGCAGGCTTTCGCCGCTGATCAGCGCCTCGTCGGCGTGGCTCTGGCCTTCGATGACCTCGCCGTCGACCGGGAAGCGCTCGCCAGGTTTGACCACTATCAGGTCGCCCAAGCGTAACGCGGCAATGGCGACCTGTTCTTCGCGACCGGTGCGCAGACGCATGGCGTGCTCCGGGCGCAGCGCTTCGAGGGCGCGGATGGCGCTGGAGGTCTGGCGCTTGGCGCGGCTTTCCAGGTATTTGCCGAGCAGCACCAGGCTGATCACCACCGCGGCGGCTTCAAAGTACAGGTGCGGCATGGCTCCGGCGGGAGTCGTCCACCATTGGTAGAGGCTTAGGCCGTAGGCCGCGCTGGTACCCAGCGCGACCAGCAGATCCATATTGCCGGCACCGGCGCGCACGGCTTTGTAGGCAGCCTTATAGAAGCGCGCGCCGAAGACGAACTGCACCGGCGTTGCGAGCGCGAACTGGGCCCAGGCCGGCAACACCCAGTGCCAGCCGAACCCTTCCAGCAACATCGGCGCGAGCAAGGGCAATGCCAGCGCAATCGCCAACAGCATCGCCCAGCGCTCGAGTCGCAGGCGTTGCTCGGGAGTGGCGGAGGGGCGGCGGTCATCGAGTTTCTCTGCGTGATAGCCGGCGGCCTCGACGGCTTGGAGCAGCAGGCTGCTGTCGAGCCGGCCGAGCACTTGCAGATGGGCGCGCTCGCTGGCCAGGTTGACGGTCACTGCCTGCACGCCGGGGACTTTTTGCAGGGCGCGTTCGACGCGGCCGACACAGCTGGCGCAGGTCATACCCTCGATGGCGAGTTCCACGCGTTGGCTGGGAACTTGGTAACCGGCACCTTCCACGGCCTCGATCAACGTCGGTAGCTCGGTGTCGGCCGCCTCGATACGCGCTTGCTCGGTCGCCAGGTTGACGCTGGCGCGCTGCACCCCGGGGACTTTCTGCAAGGCCCGCTCGACACGGCCGGCACAACTGGCGCAGGTCATGCCGGCGATGGGCAGGTCGAAAGCGGTCAAGTTGGACATGGGGCGCTCTCCTTTGAGTTCGCCCACAGGATCAACCTTGACCTATGGGGAAGGTCAAGCCCTTGCATAAAATCGGCTCACAACATGAGCCGACACTCAACGGCTGCCAGGGGCCGCCAGCAGATACAGCCCTTCGGTGCTGAGGGCGATGCGGTATTTGCGGACTTCGCCGGCTCGCAGGTTGATCGACTGGCCTCTGACTTGGCTGATGCCAGGTTGGCAGATGCCGGGGCCAACCAAACCGAGCCGTATCCAGACTGGGCCAGGCGGGAGGTTGAAGGAGACCGCCTGCCCCTGATAAAGACGGGCGGCCAGTTGATCCTGCAGATACAGGCCGATGTCGCAGGGATTGGCGACCTCCAAGCGCTCGCGCGAGATGATCAGCACGCCGTAGCCGTCGGCTTGCGGCGTTTTGGCGGCGGGGCCTTCAGCCAGGGCCCCGTGCGGCAGCGCCAGCACGGCAAACACACTAAGGTAGAAGCGGCGCATGCAGCACCTCCTGGCCGACCAGAGCCAGTTGGAAGGGTGGCTGAGTGGTGGGTTGCCAACAAGTTTAGGCGCTTGAACGCCCTTGACCTTGCCAGTGTGGAAAGGTCGATGCTTGAAAGCTGTCACTGTGACCGCTTCACTCGGGAGGTTAGGCATGCAAACGTTCAAGGTGCAGGGCATGTCCTGCGGGCACTGTGTGCGGGCCATCACCCAGGCACTGCAAGCGCGTGATCCACAGGCCGAGGTGCAGGTGGATCTGGACACGGGCGAGGTACGCGTGGCCAGCCACTTGCCGCGTGCCGAAGTGCTGCAGGCGATTCAGGCCGAAGGCTACGCCGTCACTGCGGGCTGAGGGTCGCTGCCGGGGCGACAGCCAGCGGCCAGTCGCGGGCCAGGCCGCGGAACAACGTGTCGATCAGTGCGCCGGTGTCGTGCAAGGGGTCGAACAAGGTCGGGTCGCGTAGCCAGTCACTGAACAGTCCGACGAGCATCGCGTGCAGGGCGCGGGCCGCGAGGCGTGGGGTCATGCCCGGTTGCAGGCGGCCGCGCGCCTCGGCACGGCTCAGCAGCTCCTCGCAGAGGGCGATGAACTGGTTGATAAACGCATTGTGGCGGTCCTCAGCCTCCCGCAATTCATCGGTGAACTCGCAGCGGTGCAGCAGGATGGTGAGGATGCGCCGCCGCTGTGCGTCCCGAGCCAGGTTCTCCACGGCCTCCACGCAGAGATTGCGCAGCGTTTGCAGGGGCTCCTGCTCATTGCAGCTGGACAGGGCTTCGGCCATTTGCTCCGGTGGCAGGCGCACTTGATTGAGCATTTCGTGAAACAAGTGGGCCTTATGCTGGAAATGCCAATACACCGCGCCGCGGGTCACCTTGGCCGCACGGGCGATCTGCTCGAGCGTGGTGTGGGCCACCCCCTTTTCTAGAAACAGCATCTCGGCTGCCAGGAGGATGGCGGTGCGGGTCTTCTCGGCGTCTTCTTTAGTGCGGCGCATGGCGGTCAGGGTAATTCTGGCTAGGCTCTTGTTTGGGAATTGAGTGTACTGATTTTAGTGTCGTAGTGCTGTTTACAAGCATGGATGTATGTAATTAGCATCGACACCTACTGCTTTCGCCCGCGTTGGGCTGTCATGGAGACCTTTTATGTTGCTTGCTCGCCACCTTCCTTCTGTCCTCAAGGTTTTTGCGCTCAGTGCCGCTTTGGGACAGCACGCAGTGGCGGCCGAAGCCCCTGCCGCCGCCCGACCGGCGCCAGAGGTCACAGTGGAAACAGTCACCACCGCGCCCTTCCCGCTAGTTCTGGAATACTCCGGGCGCACCGCGGGTTACCGCGAGGTGGAGGTGCGGGCACAGGTTAGCGGCATCCTGCAGCAGCGTACCTACGATGAGGGTAGCCGGGTCACGCGGGGGCAAATCCTGTTTCGCATCGACCCCAGGTCTTACCAGGCCGCTCTCGGGCGGGCCAAGGGGGCGCTGGCCCAGGCCGAGGCGCGGTATCGGCAGACCGATCGCGACCTCAGGCGGACCCGCGAGCTGCAAAAGAAGGGCTACGCCAGCGAGAGTGAGCTGGATAACGCGATCTCCAATTTCGAGCAGAGCAAGGCCAATGTCGAAGCGGC
>JBOICE010000046.1:0-4722 GCA_050739815.1 Pseudomonas sp.
CCCATCATCCGGTCGAACCAATGCCCCATGCGGGTGAAGCCAGCCCGTACACGCTGCTGGCTGAACAACCAGGCCACCAGGCAGAACCAACTCGCGGTGGCAGCCGCCAGGTAAACGCCATAGCCCGCCTGCACCAGCAACGGGGTATGCGGGTTGATCACCACGGTGAACAGCGAGAGAAAAAACAGTGTCGCCTTGGGATTCAGCCCGTTGGTGACGAAACCCGTGGTGAATGCCCCGCGCGGCGTACGCTCAACTGCCGGTGTAGGCAACTCGTCAGCACCGGAATCAGCCGGTTTGGCGCGCAGAGCCTTGATGCCGATGTACACCAGGTAAGCCGCCGCCAGCCATTTCAGGGCGCTGAACAACATGATCGATTGCGACACAATCAGGCCGATGCCTAGCAGCGAATACGCCACATGGAGGAAAATTGCACTACCCACTCCGAGCGCCGTCCAGGTTCCCGCCCGGCGACCATTGGCCACGCTTTCGCGAACGACCACAGCGAAATCCGGGCCGGGGCTGGCCACGGCAAGCAGGTGAATCAACGCAACGGTCAAGAATTCCGTCCAATACATATGGCCTCCGCGGGACCTCTGGGTGTCTGTTAGGCTCGCAACCATACGCCCTCAACCGACAGCAAAAAAGGTACAGCTGATGAGCAACAACAGCCGCGCCGTATTTCTAGATCACGCCTCCCTCGATCTTGGCGATCTCAATCTCGCACCGCTTCGGCAGGTATTTGGCGAACTGGCGCTGTATGGGCAAAGCGCACCCGAGCAGATCGCCGAACGTTTGCAAGGCGCCCAGGTCGCCATCAGCAACAAGGCACCGCTGACCGCCGAGACCTTTGCCGCCTGCCCGCAACTCAAACTGGTGCTGGTCGCGGCCACCGGCACCAACAATATCGACTTGGCTGCTGCCCAGGCCCACGGCGTCAGCGTCTGCAATTGCCAGGGGTATGGCACCCCTTCGGTGGCGCAGCACACCCTGATGCTGCTGCTCGCCCTGGCCACCCGCCTGCCGGACTACCAGGCCGCAGTGCGCGCCGGGCGCTGGCAGCAGGCGCGGCAGTTCTGCCTGCTGGATTTCCCGATTGTCGAACTGGAAGGCAAGACCCTCGGCCTGCTCGGCCATGGCGAGCTGGGCGGCGCTGTCGCCAAACTGGCGGAAGCCTTCGGCATGCGCGTGCTGCTCGGGCAATTGCCTGGCCGGCCGTCGCGTGCCGACCGCATACCGCTGGACGAGCTGCTGCCGCAAGTCGATGCGCTGACCTTGCACTGCCCGTTGAACGAACACACCCAGGGCCTGATCGGCGCTTACCAACTGAGCCTGATGAAACCCGGCGCCTTTCTGATCAACAGCGCCCGCGGTGGCCTGGTCAACGAGCAGGCTCTGGCCGACGCCCTACGCAGCGGCCATCTGGGTGGCGCCGCCACCGACGTGCTGACTCAGGAGCCGCCAACCGCGGGCAATCCATTGCTGGCAGCCGATATCCCACGCTTGATCATCACCCCGCACAGCGCATGGGGCAGTCGGGAAGCGCGGCAACGGATCGTCAACCAACTGACGGAAAACGCCGCTGCGTTTTTCAGCGGTGCACCGCGCAGATTGGTCGGCTAAGCTGCGCCACTTTTTAGCAATACCCAGGTTTAAGGAATACCCATGGACCCGCGAAGCGAAGTGCTACTGCGCCAGCCTGAACTCTTTACCGGCAGCCTCCTGCTCGCCGGTTTGCCGGCCGACGACTTGCTCGGCCAACTGCCCGCTGCGCACGGCTGGAGTTGGCATGCCGGGGAACAGGCCACACTGCAGGCGCGGTTTGCCGGACGCAGCCAGTTCGGCGTGACGCCACCCAGCGCGCTGTTCGAGGCTGCGGTGCTGTTCTTGCCGAAATCCCGCGAACTGACGGATTACCTGTTGAATGCCCTGGCCGCTCGCCTGCAAGGCCGCGAGCTGTTTCTGGTTGGCGAAAAACGCAGCGGCATCGAGCGCGCGGCCAAGCAACTGGCGCCTTTCGGTAAACCGCGCAAGCTGGACAGCGCCCGGCATTGTCAGCTCTGGCAAGTCACGGTGGAGCAAGCCCCCGCTGCACCCGAGCTTGAAGCCCTGGCTCAGCGCTATCAGCTGGAGCTGGCGGATGGCCCGCTGACGGTGATCAGCCTACCGGGGGTATTCAGCCATGGTCGGCTGGATCGCGGCACCGCCTTGCTCTTGCAGCATCTGGACAAGTTGCCCAGCGGCCATGTGCTCGACTTCGGTTGCGGGGCCGGCGTACTCGGTGCCGCGCTTAAACGGCGCTTTCCACATAACCAGATCAGCCTGCTCGACGTGGATGCCTTCGCGGCTGCCAGCAGTCGCCTGACTCTGGCCGCCAATGGTCTGGATGCAGAGGTACTGACCGGCGATGGGATCGACGCGGCACCGGTCGGGCTCAACGCCATTCTCAGCAACCCGCCCTTCCATGAAGGCGTACATACCGACTACCAAGCCACCGAGAACTTGCTGCGCCAAGCGGTCAAGCACCTGAAGCCGGGGGGCGAGTTGCGCCTGGTGGCGAACAGCTTTCTCAAGTACCAACCGCTGATCGAAGAACACCTGGGCCCCTGTCGAACCTTGGGCGAAGGCCAGGGCTTTCGGATTTACCAGGCCAAACGCCGCTAACAGCTGAGGCGCCTGGGCCTTGGCCATCGAACGGCCCGACAGGCTCGTAAGCGGTACTTGCCCGATGCGCAAAGCTTGGGCAAAATGCGCCCCGTCCTAGGGGAGTAGTCTCCCGCGAGCGCCACGATCACATCGGCAAGCTCGCCCGGCACGCGTCAACATACTTGGTCCGCAGACCATGGCGCGTGTGACCCAGGGCCCATTCAGATGGGCCGCAGGGTTTGACCAGACCTATGACACGTACACCTTACCCGGGGCGGGAAGGCGTTCGTGTCATAGCCGTGTCTACCCGCCCCTTAGGAAGCCTGATGGAATCTCTCTACGTACCTACCCTGATCGTTGCCTTGGCCGAAATCGGCGACAAGACGCAGTTGCTTGCCCTGTTGTTGGCCGCTCGCTTTCGCCGGCCCTGGCCGATCATCGGCGGCATCCTGGTTGCCACCCTGGCCAACCATTTCGCCGCTGGCGCCATTGGCAACTGGGTCGCCAGTTTCTTCGAGCCCACCACCCTGCGCTGGATTCTGGCCGCCTCCTTTGTCGCCGTGGCGTTGTGGACACTGGTGCCTGACAAGCTGGATGACGATGAAGCTTCGAGCCTCAAGCGCTACGGCCCCTTCCTCACCACCTTGATAGCCTTCTTCCTGGCGGAAATGGGCGACAAGACCCAAGTCGCCACGGTGATGCTGGCCGCGCAATACCCGCATTTCATCCTGGTAATCATCGGTACTACGCTGGGCATGCTGATTGCCAACGTACCCGTGGTGTTAGTCGGCAACTTCGCCGCCGAGCGCCTGCCACTGACGCTGATTCGTCGTCTAGCCGCCGCGGCCTTCGGCGCCCTGGCGCTCTACGCCGGCTACGAAGCGCTGAAACTCAGCGGCATAAGCTGAGGCCCGGCACTATCCTGACGCCAGCTCGCTGGCGTTTCGGCCAATGCCAGTCCGAAAGCCCCACGGCACAGTACTTCGCTCGGCACACACCTCAGCACTCCCACGGAGGGTAGTTATGTCACTGGATGATTTGAAGAAGCTGGTTCGCCATCATATTGACCTGTCCTGGAACAAGGGCCGCCTGGCCCTGACCGAGCAGTTGCACAGCAAGAGCTTCCTTTACAAAAGCTCCTTTGTCGGCCGCCCCCTGGGCAGCACGGCTTTCGCGCAGATGGTGCTCGATATCCGTAGCGCCATGCCGGATCTGGAAGTGGTGATCGAGGAGTGCCTGGCCGAAGGCAATAAGGTCTTCACCTGGAGCACCTTGATCGGCACCATCCAGAAACCCGCCCTCGGCTACCCGCCGAGCGACAAGGTGCTGAGCATCTCGGCAATGGCCTGTTGGACCCTCACGCCCGCCGGGGAAGTGGAGGAAATCTGCACCATGTTCGACATGGAGAGCTTCCGCTCGCAACTAGGCCTGGAAACCCGACCCTTTGCCGAAACCGCTCAGCCATAAGGTGCGTCTATATTAAAAGTACGAGTACCGCTGACGATCACGCCCGGAGTTTCATCAGCGGTGCCCACATCTACAAATAGGCGTTATCGCGGAACCACTGGATAGTCCGCGCCAGCGTCTCATCCACGGTCGTTTGCGCAATGAAACCCAGCTCAGTTTGGGCCTTGCGGCCATCGAGATACTGTCCGCCCGCCATCACCGCCAGTGCGCTGTCATCCAAACGCGGCAACTGACCGGTCAAGCGATAACGCCAGCGACCCAACGCGGCGATAGCTTTGGCCGCGCTCAAAGGCAACGGCCGCGGTGCAGCGATACCAAAGCGCTCGGCAATCCGCGCTGTCAGTTCAGCCATCTCGATGTTCTGCCCGGTCAACAGGTAGCGCTCCCCCACCCGCCCCTTCTGCAGCGCCAGCAATAGGCCATGACCAGCCTCGGCGGCATCGATGAGGTTGCGTTTGCCCGGCACATAATGACTCATCACTCCGCTGGCGATTGCCGTAATCAGCCGCCCGCTACTGGGACCGGCATCGAACTCGCCGAGGCTCATGGCGGGAATCCCGATCACCACCGGCAAGCCGTTGCGCGCCTGTTCGCGAGCCTGCTCGTCCA
>JBOICE010000047.1:0-2779 GCA_050739815.1 Pseudomonas sp.
GCTTTTTCTTTGCCTTGGACAACGGCAGCGCCTGCTCGAAAGCCTGACGCACTTCGTTCAGGCGCTTTTCGTTGAGGTCATGGATGCGCTTGTCGCGCTCGGCGCTGAAGTCGATCAGCTTGTCATCATGGCTCATATCTACGACCGGATCAGGCGGAAAGTCAGATTCAGACGCGGCGCACAGGTTTTGCGCGTCTTCGCGATTTGGTGTTGCCAATGATGCTGCGTCGCGCCCGCCATGACCAGCAGAGATCCATGGCCCAACTCCAGCGAGTGCTCTATGCGCGTCTGCCCGCTGCGGCGCAAATCGAAACGTCGCGTGCCGCCGAGGTTAAGCGAGGCTATCAACGGGTTTAACCCTAGCTCGGGCTCATCATCGCTGTGCCAACCCATGGAATCCTGGCCATCTCGGTAGTAGTTGAGTAGCACGCCATTCAGGCGCTGCCCGGCAGCGGCCTGCACCTGTAAACGGATTTCCGCCAGCAAGGGCGTCCAGGGTAACGGCCGATGAACCAGGCCGGAATAGCGGTAAGCCGCCTCGGCATCGCCATACCAGGCGAGCAAGCGCGGCACCGGATAATAGCGACCATGCAGGAACACCTGCGGTTGCTGCCATGGGGTTTCGGCTAATAACCCAGCGAGCCAGCGATCCGCCGTGGCGGCATCCAGCCAATCCGGCGTGAAGCGCAACTCGGCATGGGGCAAAACGAGGGGCGTAGCGGCAAACAGATCCACACAGACTCACCCACCAGACAGCAACAATAATCTCCCGGCACGACCAATTGTGCGCGGCCTAGACCTCGACATCCACCCACAGACCCTGGCGTGGCAACTCTTCGAGTAGCGCCTGATCCTCAGGCGCCACCTCACCCTCGGCCAGTTCTTCGGCGGTGTAACCATGCCGCTGGCGACGCCGACGCTGCTCCTCCCGCTGAGAAGCTTCAGTTTCCTGCGGATGGCGTTTGTCCAGGGCGACCGCGCTTTCATTGGCGCTGCCTTGCAGCGGCGTCACCGGAGGAATGTCTGGCCGCGGCTTGAGCGGATCTTGTTGCGCGGTCACCGGCATCATGCTGTGGGGAATGGGTGGCAACATATAAGACCCTCTTCGCAGCCCTCCTTTGGTCAGACTGTCGGCCGCTTGCCCGCCGACTTGAGGGTGCGCTCGCTACACTTTTGACTCAAGTCACGCCGGCAAGTGCTATAGCGCCTTTGGCCTGGGCACCGCGATCCGTTACCATAGCCGGCTTTTTCACCGCGGGAGACAGGCATGGCGCAGCAGTATGAACCGGGGCAACGCTGGATCAGTGACAGCGAAGCGGAGTTGGGCTTGGGAACCATCCTGGTACAGGACGGCCGCATGCTCACCGTGCTCTACCCGGCCACTGGCGAAACCCGCCAGTATGCGACGCGCAATGCACCACTGACCCGTGTGCGCTTCTCCCCAGGCGATGAGATTACGCACTTCGAGGGTTGGAAGCTGAGTGTTCAGGAAGTCGATGATGTCGACGGCCTATTGGTCTATCACGGCCTCAATGGCCAGCACCAGGCCGTCACCCTGCCAGAAACCCAGCTGTCCAACTTTATTCAATTCCGTCTGGCCAGCGACCGCCTGTTCGCCGGGCAGATCGACCCACTGCCCTGGTTCGCCCTGCGCTACCACACCCTCGAACACACCAGCCGCCAGCTGCAATCTCCGCTCTGGGGCTTGGGTGGCGTGCGCGCCCAACCGATTCCGCATCAATTGCACATCGCGCGCGAAGTGGCCGACCGCATTGCCCCACGGGTCTTGCTGGCGGACGAAGTCGGCCTGGGTAAAACCATCGAGGCCGGTCTGGTCATCCACCGCCAACTGCTCTCCGGGCGTGCCAGCCGGGTGTTGATCCTGGTGCCAGAAAACCTTCAACACCAGTGGCTGGTGGAGATGCGCCGGCGTTTCAACCTGGAAGTCGCACTGTTCGACGCCGAACGCTTCATCGAAAGCGATGCCGATAACCCCTTCGAGGATTGCCAGCTAGCCCTGGTGGCCCTGGAATGGCTGTGCGAGGACGAGCGCGCACAAGATGCGCTGTTCGCCGCCGGCTGGGACCTGTTGGTGGTCGACGAAGCCCACCATCTGGTCTGGCACCCGGAGCAAGTCAGCCCGCAATACGCACTGGTCGAGCAACTGGCCGAAGGCATTCCCGGCGTACTGCTGCTCACCGCCACACCCGAGCAACTCGGCCAGGACAGCCACTTCGCGCGGCTGCGCCTGCTCGACCCAAACCGTTTCCACGACCTCGACGCCTTCCGCGCCGAAAGCGCCAACTACCGGCCGGTCGCCGAAGCCGTGCAGGAATTGCTCGATCAGGGCCGCCTGTCCCCTGCAGCGCACCAGACCATCCATGACTTCCTCGGCGCCGAAGGCGAAGCCTTGCTCGCCGCCGTCAACGCCGGCGATAGCGAAGCTTCGCCCCGCCTGATTCGCGAACTGCTCGATCGCCACGGCACCGGCCGCCTGCTGTTCCGCAATACGCGTGCCGCAGTCCAAGGCTTCCCCGAACGCCGGTTGCACCCCTACCCTCTGGTCTGCCCGGACGCCTACCTGGAACTGCCGCTTGGTGAGCACGCCGACCTCTACCCGGAAGTCAGCTACCAGGCGCAACTGGACGGCAGCGAGGAAGAGCGCTGGTGGCGCTTCGACCCGCGCGTCGACTGGCTGATCGACACTCTGAAGATGCTTAAACGGGTCAAAGTGCTGGTGATCTGCGCCCATGCGGAAACCGCAATGGACCTGGAAGAT
>JBOICE010000048.1:0-3991 GCA_050739815.1 Pseudomonas sp.
GCCGAGCGCCAGGCCGGCGACACCGAACAAATCCGCGACGCACTGGGTGATCTGGAGTCGACCATTCAGCAGGTCGCCGGCGATGCCAGCCACGCCGCGGACGCCAGCCGCGAAGCTAGCCGCGCACTGGAGCACGGGCAAAGCGTGATCGGCCAAAGCCTGACCGGGCTGCACACGCTGGTCGGCGAGGTGCAGGGCAATGCCCAGGCGATTGAACGCCTTGCGGAGGAGTCGGCGACCATCGGCAGCGTGCTGACGGTGATCCGTTCCATCGCCGAGCAAACCAATCTTCTCGCCCTGAATGCCGCCATCGAGGCTGCCCGCGCCGGCGAAACCGGTCGCGGCTTTGCCGTGGTGGCCGAGGAAGTGCGCTCCCTGGCCCAGCGCACCGCTGGAGCCACCGGGGAGATCCAACAATTGATCGCCCGCCTGCAACAAGCGGCAAGGCAGTCGCTCGAAGCCATGCGCAGCCAGGTTGAGCATGCCGAAGCCACCGCCAGTAAAGCCCAGGCCGCCGACGGCGCGCTGGACGAGATCGTCGCGGCAATCCGCACCATCGCCAGCATGGCCGAACGCATTGCCGCTGCCACCGCCCAGCAAAGCGGCGCCGTCAGCGAAATCCGCGACCATAGCGAACGCATCCACCAACTCGGCGGCGCTAACCTCCTGCGCATCGGCCACGGCCGCAGCCAGGGCGAGCAATTGCTGGAGCTGGGCGGCCAGTTGCATACGGCGGTACAGGCGTTTCGGCTGTAACCCGGCAAATGCCCCTTGCCTGGCAGCACTAAAGCGCTCTGCTCGTCGAACCACCGGGCAAGGGCTGAAGGGGAAGCAATGCCCCATAGGGTTACTGCCGCTATTGCTGGCTGCGACCTCATGTCACGCCCAGCAAGCTGGAACTCGCTCGCTACGCTGCCACTCTCAACCGTGCTCACAGCTGCGCCCGGGCGAATCGACAGGGCCTCAGCCGCAATGGGCGGCTTTCCGTTATCATTGCGCCATCTTCGACTTGCGAGACCCTCATGCGCCGCCTGCTCAGCCTGATCCTGCTGTTGCTCGCCCTGCCTGCCAGCGCAGGCCTTTTCGACAACCGCCCAAGCCCGATACTCGGTGCACCGCTGAACAACAGCGCGGACTTCTTGCCAGTGCGCGAAGCCTTCCGCCTGAGCCTGGTCGAAAGCAGCGAGAAATCGGTCAAGCTGCGCTTTGTCGCCGCAGAGGGCTATTACCTCTACCGCCACCGCTTCCAATTTCGCATCGAGCCAGCGGATATCGCCAATGGCGCAGCCGAGCTGCCGGCCGGCCAGCAGAAAACCGACGCCTACTTCGGCGAGGTCGAGGTGTATCGCGGCGTACTCGATGTCGAGCTACCGCTGAAAAACCCCTACAACCTGCCTTTTAGCCTCCGCGTGACCTATCAGGGCTGCGCCGATAAGGGCCTGTGCTACCCACCGGAAACCGAACGCCTGGAGGTTGGCGATAACGCCGCAGCCAGCAGCTCGGGCAGTTCTTCCGTCACCACTGGCGCGGCAGGGGCAGCGACGCCCGGCTGGAATTGGCACGAGTTGGCGCTGTTCTTCCTCGCGGGCTTGGGCCTGACCTTCACCCCCTGTGTGCTGCCGATGCTGCCAATCCTCTCCGGGGTTGTGCTACGTGGGCAGATCGGCGGCCTGCGTGGTTTTAGCCTGTCACTCGCATACGTGTTGCCGATGGCCGCCTGCTTCGCCTTGCTCGGGGCGCTGATGGGCGTATTCGGCGCCGAACTGAATCTACAAGCTCGCCTGCAATCGGCGTGGGTGCTGGTGCCCTTCGCATTGTTCTTCGGCCTGTTCGCCCTGGCCATGTTCGGGGTCTTCGAGCTGCGCCTGCCACACTTGCTCAGCGAGCCTCTGGACCGCCTGGCCGGCAATGCCCGCGGCGGTTCGTTGTGGGGAGCGGCGCTGCTCGGCGTGGTTTCCAGTCTGCTGGTCTCGCCCTGTGTTTCCGCGCCACTGGCCGGCGCACTGCTGTATATCAGCGCCAGCGGCGATGCCCTCGGTGGCGGGCTGAAGCTGTTTGCCCTCGGCCTGGGCATGGGTGCCCCGCTGGTACTCTTCGCCACCGGCGGCGGCGCCCTGCTACCGAAGAGCGGCACCTGGATGGTCATAGTGCGCAATGCCTTCGGCGTGCTGCTGCTGGCAGTAGCGGTCTGGCTGCTCGAACGGGTGCTGCCCGGCAATTGGGCGCTGGCACTCTGGGGTCTGCTGGCTGGCGGAGTAGCTTTGTTTCTCGGTGCCTTGGAGTTCAGTTATAAGCCGCCCCGTCAGCGCTTGGCCCAATTGGCTGGCCTGGCTTTTTTGGCTTACGCCCTGAGTGCCTGGGTCGGCGCGCTGCAAGGTGAATCCGACCCCCTGCACCCGCTCGGCCGCCCAGCGCTGACAGGCAACACGGCCAGCACCAGCGCTACGGCGACCAGCGCGTCCTGGCAAACCGTGAAAACCCCCAGCGAACTGAGCGCCGCTCTCAGCGCGGCCAAAGCGGCCAAGCAACCGCTGCTGCTCGACTGGTATGCCGACTGGTGCATCAGCTGCAAGGTGATCGAGCGCGAAGTGCTGACCGCACCGGAAGTCGTCGGCCAACTTGCCGGCTATCGGCTGATTCGCTTCGACATGACCGAGAGCACCCCGGAACAGCGCGCCCTGCTGGACCACTACCAGCTGTTCGGCCCACCGGCGGTTCTGTTTTTCTCGCCCGAAGGTGACGAGTGGGCGGATATACGTGTCGTAGGTGAAGTCGATACCGGCAACTTTGCCGAACGGCTGCGCAAAGCCGCCACGCGCTAAGCGTCTGTTCAAAATCGTCGCAAACGCAGGCCAGGATCGCCGCAACCGTATGGGTAACGGCATTCCCCGCATCCATGTGGGCCACAAGGCGGAGGCGGTTTTTAACGCCACACAGCCAAGCGCAGCAGATATTCAGCAGGTTCCAAGACAGAGCGTCATACATTTGCCGCAAACAGCGGGCATCGTGCTGGCTACTGCTGACATCTAGACAGCCTTTGCCCTCTGCGGCATAGTCCTGCGCAGCGTGAACAGAAGGAAGATAACAACATGGCCACCTTACTGGTGTTGCACGGTCCCAATCTGAACTTGCTGGGTACGCGCGAGCCAGGCGTCTATGGCGCCGTCACCCTGGAACAGATCAACCTCGATCTGGAGCGCCGCGCCCGTGAGGCCGGCCATCATTTGCTGTATTTACAGAGCAATGCCGAGTACGAACTGATCGACCGCATTCATGCTGCGCCGGGCGAAGGCGTGGACTTTATCCTGATCAATCCGGCGGCATTTACACATACCAGCGTCGCATTACGTGACGCGTTGCTGGCGGTGAGCATCCCATTCATCGAAGTGCACCTGTCCAACGTGCACAAACGCGAACCTTTCCGCCATCACTCCTACTTTTCCGACGTTGCCGTGGGAGTGATCTGCGGCCTTGGCGCCAGCGGTTACCGGCTGGCCCTGGAGGCTGCCCTGGAACAACTTGAACGCCCCTGACCTTACCCTTGGGAGTTGCTGCTTAATGGATATTCGTAAAGTTAAGAAACTGATCGAACTGCTGGAAGAATCCGGTATCGACGAACTGGAGATCCGTGAGGGCGAAGAGTCCGTACGGATCAGCCGCCACGGCAAGCAACAACAGTTTGCCGCACCACCAATGTATGCCGCACCAGCACCAGCTCCGGTGGCTGCAGCCGCTCCAGCGCCAGCAGCCGAAGCCGCTGCTCCGGCCGCTGCCAAACTGAATGGCAACGTAGTGCGCTCGCCGATGGTCGGCACCTTCTACCGCACCCCAGCGCCAACCTCGCCGGCCTTCGTCGAGATCGGTCAGAGCGTGAAGAAAGGCGACATCCTCTGCATCGTCGAAGCGATGAAGATGATGAACCACATCGAAGCTGAAACCAGCGGCGTTATCGAATCCATCTTGGTGGAGAACGGCCAGCCGGTGGAATACG
>JBOICE010000049.1:0-5265 GCA_050739815.1 Pseudomonas sp.
GCCGCCTGAGTCGCGGCGGCCTGTTGCTCAGCCTGCTCGTCGGTAGCGCCGGCAGCCTTGGCCTGGGTTATCTGATGGCCAATTACACCGATGCCGCCGCTCCGTGGATGGATGCCGCGCTGACGGCCTTCAGTCTGGTCGCCCAGGTCTGGATGGCGCAAAAGCGTGTGGAATGTTGGCCGCTGTGGATCGCACTGGACATCCTCTTTGTCGGCTTATTCGTCTCCAAAACGCTTTATCTGACTGCTGCGCTCTACGCCATCTTCACCCTGATCGCAGTGCAAGGCTGGCGCGACTGGCGACGCAATCCGGTGCGGGTTAGCGCATGAAAGTCTTGGTGCTGACCGGCCCGGAATCCAGCGGCAAAAGCTGGTTGGCCCATGAAATCAAGAGCACGTTCGGTGGCCGGGTCGTAGGCGAATATGTCCGCTACTTTATCGAGCGCGAACAACGCGATACCTGTTACGCGGATATCCCGGCCATCGCCCAAGGCCAACTCGCCTGGGAAGACGCCGCACGCGCCGAGCGCCCTGCTCTGCTGATCTTGGATACCCACCTGCTGAGCAATTTGCTCTGGAGCCGTAAGCTATTTGGCGACTGCCCAAGCTGGCTCGAAGCAGAGCTGCTCGCACGGCACTATGACCTGCATCTGCTACTCGACCCCGTGGGCGTGCCCTGGGTCGACGATGGCCAGCGTTGCCAGCCACAGCTGCAACAGCGTGTGCAATTTCACGATGACTGCCGCGAATGGCTGGAACGCCACCAGCAGCCTTACCGCAGTCTCAATGGCGACTGGCAGCAGCGCCGCCAGCAAGCCCTTGAGGATGTGGCCGCCTTGCTCAATTCAGGTCAGTCGTAGCGTGGCCCAACACAAAAGCTGCGCGATCAGCACGTCCTCATGCTAAACAGCTGAATACATCGGTGAAGTGAGAATTGCGCTGCATGGCAATCCAGCCACGCACCGCAATTGCTTTTAGCTCAGTTTTGTTGAGACGAGCGCCTGATACCGCCAGGACAAAGTCGGCTTGGGTTAAGGTCGCACGGCTGAGACTGACAAGGTGGAGGATATCCACCCCGATCCCAATCACCATGTAAGCCCAGTCCACTGATATCGCAAAGTTGGAGCCGAACGTCCTGTAGATGTCTTCACGCCCGCGATACTGAGTTAGCCCTGCCATCCGCTCAGATTGGCCCTCACGGCACAATCAAAGGTCAATTGAATGGTTTTGTGATGAAGCACTAGTACAATCCCTGCCCAACCAACACCCATGCTTCAAGCTCTTGCCAGCCGCACTCAAGGGAAAGACCTCTGATATGCGTATTCTGATCACCGGCGGTGCCGGTTTTATCGGCTCAGCGCTGATTCGCCACTTGCTTCGTCACACCGAGCATGAAGTGCTCAATCTCGACAAATTGACCTATGCAGGCAATCTCGAGTCGCTGGCCGAGGTGAACACCAGCCCGCGTTACCAGTTTCTGCAGGCCGATATCGCCGATCAGCCATTGGTAGCCGCAGCACTGCAGCGCTTCCAGCCGAACGCCATCATGCACCTGGCGGCAGAGTCCCACGTAGACCGCTCCATCGACGGCCCGGCCGCTTTTATCCAGACCAACATCGTCGGTACCTATGCCCTGCTTGAGGCGACCAGAGCTTATTGGCAAGGCCTGTCGGCGGAGCGCAAGCAGGCCTTCCGCTTCCACCATATATCCACTGACGAGGTCTATGGCGACCTGCACAGGGTCGATGATCTCTTCACCGAGACGACCTCTTACGCACCCAGCTCACCCTACTCAGCTAGTAAAGCGGCATCAGACCATCTGGTACGTGCCTGGCAGCGCACCTATGGTCTGCCGACCTTGGTGAGCAACTGCTCGAATAACTACGGCCCCTACCATTTTCCGGAAAAACTGATCCCCCTGGTGATCCTCAATGCCCTGGAGGGCAAGCCGCTGCCGGTGTATGGCAACGGTCAACAGATCCGCGACTGGCTGTTCGTCGAGGACCATGCTCGTGCTTTATGTGAAGTTGTGACGCGCGGCACTGTGGGTGAGACCTACAACATCGGCGGGCACAACGAGAAGCGCAATCTGGAGGTGGTCGAAAGCATTTGTGCGTTGCTGGATGAGCTAATGCCGCTACAACCCACTGCTGTCGAGGCGAATCGCGGTAAAGCACGCTCCTACAAAGAACTCATTACCTTTGTGAAGGATCGCCCCGGACATGATCTGCGGTATGCGATCGATGCTTCCAAGATCGAGCGTGAGCTGGGCTGGGTGCCGCAGGAAAGCTTCGAAAGCGGCCTGCGCAAGACCGTGCAATGGTACTTGGAGAATCTGGACTGGTGCCATCGCGTCCAGGATGGCAGCTACCAGCGTGAGCGTCTGGGCGCTGTCGATAACGATAAGGAGCAAGCATGAAAGGCATAGTACTGGCCGGCGGTTCCGGCACCCGCCTGCACCCCATCACCCTCGGCATGTCAAAGCAACTGCTGCCAATCTATGACAAGCCGATGATCTACTACCCGATCTCGGTGCTAATGCTCGCCGGCATCCGCGACATCCTGCTGATCTCCACGCCCCAGGATCTCCCGCATTACCGCAACCTACTGGGCGACGGCAGCCAGTTCGGTATCAGCATCACCTACGCTGAACAACCTTCGCCGGACGGGCTGGCCCAGGCCTTCCTGATCGGCGAGGCGTTTATCGGTACGGATTCGGTCTGCCTGATCCTCGGCGACAATATTTTCCACGGCCAGCATTTCAGCGACCAGCTCAAACGGGCAGCCAATAAACCCAGCGGCGCCACAGTATTCGGTTATTGGGTCAAGGACCCGGAGCGTTTCGGGGTGATCGACTTCGACGAGCAAGGGCGCGCGCGGTCCATTGAAGAGAAACCTAAGCAACCGAAGTCCAGCTATGCGGTGACCGGTCTGTACTTCTACGACAACGCCGTGATCGAGATTGCCAAGGCGGTCAAGCCTTCGGCCCGCGGCGAGCTGGAGATCACCGATGTCAACAAC
This sequence comes from Pseudomonas sp., assembly GCA_050739815.1. Lineage (GTDB taxonomy): Bacteria > Pseudomonadota > Gammaproteobacteria > Pseudomonadales > Pseudomonadaceae > Aquipseudomonas. The sequence continues at coordinate 3,021 of JBOICE010000049.1, forward strand.
GTCTACCTTGAACGCGGCGAACTGCACGTGGATAAGCTCGGCCGCGGCTTCGCCTGGCTCGACACTGGCACCCATGACAGCCTGCTGGACGCCTCGCATTATGTGCAGACCATCGAGCACCGCCAGGGCCTGAAGGTCGCCTGCCTGGAAGAAATCGCCTTCCAGAGTGGCTGGATCGATCGCGAGCAGTTGCTCAAGCAAGCCCAGGCCTTCGGCAAGACCGGCTATGGCCAGTACCTGTTCAAACTCGCGGGGGAATATGTATGAAGGTGATTGCCACTGAGCTACCTGACGTCCTGATCCTCGAACCCCAGGTGTTCGGCGATGAGCGCGGTTTTTTTTATGAGAGCTTCAATGCCAGCGCCTTCGAAGAGGCCACCGGCCTCAAGCGCGTATTCGTGCAGGACAACCTCTCGCGCTCGCAGCAGGGCGTGTTGCGCGGCCTGCATTACCAGACCCAGCAAACGCAAGGCAAGCTGATGCGGGTGACGCTCGGCGAAGTGTATGACGTAGCAGTGGATATTCGCCGCAGTTCACCGAATTTCGGCCGCTGGGTCGGCATTCACCTGTCCGCCGAGAATAAGCGCCAGTTGTGGGTACCGGAAGGCTTCGCCCATGGTTTTCTGGTGCTCAGCGAGTTTGCCGAGTTCCTCTACAAGACCACCGACTACTACGCCCCAGCCCACGAGCGCTGCATTCGCTGGGACGACCCGACGCTGGCGATAGACTGGCCGCTGAGCAACCCGCCGCAGCTTTCAGCCAAGGACAAGGCCGGCCTGAGCCTGAACCAGGCGGAGCTATTTCCATGAAAATTCTGCTGCTTGGGAAGCACGGCCAAGTCGCCCGCGAGTTGCAGTTGAGTCTGGCCCATGAACGCGGGCTGGTCGCCCTCGGCCGCGACCAACTCGACTTCACCGACCCCGCGCAGATTCGCCAGCAGGTGCGTGCTCTGTACCCGGACCTGATCATCAACGCCGCCGCGCATACCGCGGTGGACCAGGCCGAAAGCGAGCCCGAACTGGCCTTCGCGATCAACGCCACTGCGCCCGGCGTGCTGGCCGAAGAGGCCGCGGCGCTGGGGGTGCCGCTGATCCACTACTCCACCGACTATGTGTTCGACGGCACCAAGCCTTCTCCTTACCAAGAAGTCGACGCACCCAACCCGCTCGGCGTCTACGGCCAAAGCAAGCTGGCCGGCGAACACGCGATCCGGGCGGTCGGCGGCGCACACTTGATCCTGCGCACCAGCTGGGTCTATTCCACGCATGGACGCAACTTTCTACTGACCATGCAGCGCCTGTTGCAGGAGCGCGAAGAGCTCAAAGTAGTCGGCGACCAGATCGGCGCACCGACCTGGGCCGGCAGCATCGCGCTGGCCACCGTGCAACTGATCGAACGCTGGCAGCAGGGTAACCAGCATTGGGGCACCTACCATTTAAGCTGCCAGGGCGAGACCTCCTGGTTCGGCTTCGCCAGTGCCATCGCCGAACGGCTCAAGGCCGAGGGCAAGCCTTGCGCACGCCTAATACCGATCCCCTCCAGCGCCTACCCCACCCCTGCCCCTCGTCCGCTCAACTCGCGGATGGACTGCACCCGCTTACAGGCCGACTGGGGGGTGGTTCTGCCCGACTGGCACGCGGCCCTGCAAGACTGCCTGCGCGGCTGAACCGCCCAGCACTGGCCTGCATGGCCCGGCCGCTGGCATGAGTCGTAGTTGGGTAGAACAAAGTGAAACCCCGCTGAAGCTCAACCCAACCTACGAACTGGGATGCGGTAGGAGCATTGGGACGTTGTGCGTACCAAGCGTCCAGTGCGAGTGATCTACCTTGAGGCTTGGCACTCAGGCCGCAGCGATGAATACCAACAAGGCCTATGGCGCGCAAGCGCGGGTGATTGAACCGCTCGCGGAGAAGAGCACGCCGCACACACAGCAGGCACAAAACGCCAGGCGGTTATGACCGAAATCTGTGTTTCTCTGCATGAGACTCAGCTGTCACGGGCCATCCAGCGCTGTTGATGAATCCAGTCAACTATCTCGCCTTCTGGCGTATAACCATTGACCGTCTCTCGCAACAATTGCCGCACCTTGGTGTAGTCGTCCTGTTCGACGGCTTTGAGCAGCTCCGCCAGCACCGCTTTGAAAACTTCCCAAGGCAGATGCTCTTCATTGGCCCGCATAATCATCGGGTGATCGGTTGGGCTGACGTTGTCTCCGATCAGCAGCTCTTCATAGAGCTTCTCACCA
>JBOICE010000050.1:0-16841 GCA_050739815.1 Pseudomonas sp.
TGCTGGTGCCCACGGAAAAAGCCGAGCTGCTGGCCGCTAACCTGTCCATGATGAAGCCGCAAGATTTGGTCGACTGGCAGGAGTACCGGGTGCGCACCGGTGACAGCCTGCATGGCATCGCCAACCGTTATCACCTGACGGTTAACACCCTCAGGGAGATTAACCAGTTGCCGAGCAATCGCTTACGCGTCGGCCAAGTCCTCAGTATTCCCGCGCAACCAGGCGTGAAACCGACGCAACCGCTGTTCCAGAACACCGCCAGCCGCGAAGAGGCGCCACGCAGCTACCGCGTCAAGAATGGTGACAACCTGTGGCAAATCGCCAAAGCCAACGATGTCGATGTCAAAGACCTGCAGCGCTGGAACAAGCTATCTGACAACGGCGTCAAGCCGGGGCAGACACTGGCGTTGCAAGGCGACACCGCGCCCCGTAGCGCCAGCAAAGGGCATGCAAGCAAAGGACGTGAGGCGGTCACCTACTACAAGGTGCAGAAAGGCGACTCGATGTACCTGATCGCAAAACGCTTCAAGGTTGAAATGCAACACCTGAAAACCTGGAACCCACGCACTAGCCACGCCCTCACGCCAGGGCAGACTCTCACCCTCTACCTCAGCGGCCGCTAACCGCCTGTTCACGACCCCATGAGTGAAGCCCGCAATGAAACGGGGTGGCAGCCGAAGGCTGGCCCGCCTGGCGAGGCCATCGGGTGAAAAAGAGCAGCAGAACATAAGCAGGCTCTAACGCTTACTCAGCGCCTCCAGGCAGCGCCCAGTCAACTGAGTAAAGCGTTGAAAAGCCACGAACTGCTCATGCTTGAGCGCTCGCCCAGTAACCCGACTGTCGGCATATAGCACGCCGATCTGCCGCGTCCCCGCCATCAAGGGGGCAATAAAAAACATGCCCTGCCCCAACCATTGCCGCATCGGTTGGGTCACTAGCTCATTCAAGTTGTAGCTGGCCGGCACCCCCATCCACAGCGCCTCCTTGTGGCGCAGTACATAACTGAAAATATGTGGCTGCTCGCGCTGCTCCACCGGTAACACGAACTCCGTCAGCCAGCGTTGGGTATCCTCGCCCACTGCGCGCTTGACGCGGAAACGGCTCTGTTCATCGGCCAACACTGCCAACATCACCCGCTCGAGCCCTGCGCCCACGTGCAAGCCTTTAAATAGGGCGTCGAGTATCAGCCCAATATCGCCGCGCTTGGAAACCATCAACCCGAGATCCTGTAGCGCTTGTTGGAGCACCAACAGGTTGGGTTGCAGCAAACGCGCCTTGCGCTGCTCTTGCTGCAAACGGATCAGCTCAGGGTCGGTCGAGGGGATCAAACGGCACAATTTGCTCGCACCAAAGGTAGTCGCCACCTTGACCGCTTCATCAGCGCTGGCCAGTACCTGCTGCAATGCCTCTTCCGGGCTGACCCCGATGAAATCCGCCAGTTGCAGGATCAGTGCCTCCATCCCCGGCGAATCCCAACCGTCCAAAGCAGCCTCGCTGATACGCGTGCCAAGGCTGACGGCATACACGGAGGGATCATTATGGCTGGCGCTGTTATGGGCCAAGCTGACGATTTCCCCCAGGTTCCAGCTCTTAACCAGCCCCTGCGTCAATTGGCGGAAGCTGGTACCCAGTACCTCGAACACGGCTTCCTCCGCTTTGACCCCCGGCTGAGCCAACGCACTGGCCAATTCATCGGCCTGCTCGCCACCGCAGCCCCAAAACGCCAGCTCCCCCAAGTTGTAGAGCAGCGCAGCGATGAATACCTCCTCCTGATGTTTGGAAAGGACATAACCGGCGATGTTGCGCGCCTGCACGGCCGCGTGAAACGAGCGTGCAAGCAACTCTTGCAACTGCTCACGTGGAGCGCGCGTGAGCAGGCCATCGATCAGGCTGACCGAGAGCCCGATCAGACGCACGTTATCGAAGCCGATCAACACGATGGCCCGCGAGATTGTACGAATCGATTCCTGCGAGGGGTTGTAATAGACGCTATTGCCGACACGCAGCACCTTGGAAGTCAAGGAGGCGTCACGCAGCAGCACATCGGCCAACTGCTGCACCGAAGCCTTTTCTTCCTGGGCCAGTCGGTGCAGATCCTGTACCACTGCGGCCAAAGCCGGTAATTCGGCTTGGTTTAATCGATCAATCCATGACTGCAAACCATGGCTGCGTATTGCCAAGATAAAAACCTCGATAAGGGTAAATCCAATGTCGCCATAATGCCTGTTTCCCCGGCCAGAGGGCTTGCTCTTTTTCCAGCGGATACAAGCTGTTACTGTACCTATCAAGAAGCCCAAAGCCGCCACGGATCGGATCCCTCGCCTGATGCGTCCCCTCCTCTTGCTGTTCCTCAGCCTGGCCACGAGCTTTCCCGCTTTCGCAACCATTAGTGAAGGCCATGGTTATGCCCAGTTCGGCGCGCTCAAGTATCCCACCAGCTTTACCCATTTCGATTGGGTCAAGCCTGATGCGCCCAAGGGCGGCACCATCCGGGTAATGGCTTTCGGCACCTTCGATACACTCAACCCCTACACGTTCAAGGGTAGCAGTCCGTCGTCCACTCCCAATTTCCAGCAGTACGGGGTGACCGAACTAAACGAACCGTTGATGGCAGGTACTGGTCAGTACGATCCCTCCGGTGACGAACCGGCCTCCAGTTATGGCTTGATTGCCCAGTCAGTGGAGTACAGCGAAGATCGTAGCTGGGTGGTGTTCAATTTGCGTCCCGAAGCACGCTTTCATGACGGCAAGCCAATCACGGCCTACGACGTCGCGTTCTCTTACCGCTTGCTGCTCAAGCAGGGACACCCGCAATACCGCACCAACCTGCAGGAAGTACAGCGGGTCGATATTCTCGGCCGTCACCGTATCCGCTTCGTCTTCAAGCGGTCGGGCAATCCCCTGCTGATCCTGCGTCTCGGCGAGCTGCCGGTATTACCGCAGCACTATTGGAAAAAGCGTGATTTCCAAGCCACGACCTTCGAGCCACCGGTCGGCAGCGGGCCGTACAAAATCACCCACGTCTTACCTGGCCGCCAACTGGTATTCGAGCGGGTGAACGACTGGTGGGGTGAAAAGCTGCCGGCCAACCGCGGCAAGTACAATTTCGACCGGGTCGAGGTGGAGTTCTATCGGGACAGCGATGTTGCGTTCGAGGCCTTCAAGGCGGGCGAGTTCGACTTCTACATCGAGCACCAGGCGAAAAACTGGGCCAACGGCTACCGCTTCCCCGCTGTCATACGCGGCGAAGTGATCCGTGCCGAGATACCCCATCAAATCCCTACGCAAACTCAGGGGCTGTTCATGAACAGCCGCCGCGCCACCTTTGCCGAGAGCAAAGTACGCGAGGCCATGGGCTTGATGTTCGATTTCGAGTGGACCAACCGTACGTTGTTCAACAACGCCTACACACGCGCCAAAAGCTATTACCCAAACAGCGAATTCGCCGCTGTCGGCAAACCCGAAGGGCATGAGTGGCTTCTGCTTTCCCCTTATCGCAAACAATTGCCCGAAAGCCTGTTTACCGAGCCCTTCAGCGTGCCGCAAACCGATGGGCGTGGTATCCCGCGGGAAACCCTGCGCCGCGCACTGGGTCTACTCGCAGAAGCCGGCTGGAAACCCTCCGGACAACGCCTGCTCAACCACCGTGGCGAACCCTTGCGCTTTGAAATTTTACTGGTCAACCCGAACCTTGAGCGCATCCTCCAGCCCTATACCGAGAACCTCGCCAGTATCGGCATTCAGGCCAATCTGCGCACCGTGGATCGCGCCCAGTACAAACAACGCCTGGACCAATTCGACTTCGACATGATTCTGATGACCCTGCCGCAAACCCTTAGCCCGGGCTTGGAGCAATGGCAGTATTTTCACTCCAGCCAGATCGGCATCAAAGGCAGCAAAAATTACGCTGGCGTAGCCCACCCGGTAATCGACAGCATGCTCGAGCAGTTGCTGGCGGCCCAGACTCGCGACGAACAGGTGGCTGCCGCGCGCGCCCTGGATCGTGTCCTGCTCTCGCAGCACTACATCATCCCCAATTGGTATCTCAATTATCATCGCCTGGCGTACCGTAACCGGTTCGCCTTCGTCACCACGCCGCCCTACGCCCTGGGTTTACGCGCCTGGTGGCTGAAGCCCACGGAGAACGCCCAATGACGAGCACCTTGCGCACCCTGCTGTTGCGCAGCAGTGGCGCCCTACTCTTGAGCCTGGCCAGCCTTAGCCAGGCGGCACCGAAACATGCAATTACCCTGTATGACGAGCCGGCCAAGTACCCGGAAAACTTCAAACACTTCGATTATGTAAACCCGGACGCACCGAAAGGCGGCACTCTGCAGCTCGCCGGCAACGGTGGCTTCGACAGCCTCAACTCTTTCATTCCCAAGGGCGTTGCAGCAGATCAGCTCGGCCTGATCTACGACAGCCTGACCTATCACTCACCGGATGAACCTTTTACCGAGTACGGTCTGCTCGCCGAGAAAATCGAGAAGGCGGCAGATGGCAGCTATGTGCGCTTCTACCTGCACCCCAAAGCCCGCTTCAACGATGGCTCCCCGGTTACGGCCGAGGATGTGATCTTTACTTTTGAGACCCTGCTCAAGGAGGGCGACCCGATGTACCGCAATTACTATGCGGACGTCGACAAGGTGGTCGCCGAAGACCCGCTACGCGTGCGGTTCGACTTCAAACATTCCGGCAATCGTGAGCTCCCGTTGATCCTTGGCCAACTGCAAATCTTGCCTAAACATTGGTGGGCCACACGCGACTTCTCCAAGTCCAATCTCGAACCACCGCTCGGCAGCGGCCCTTACCGAATCACCTCCGTCGCTGCGGGGCGCACCATTCGCTTCGAGCGGGTGAAAGACTGGTGGGGCAAGGATTTGCCGGTCAGCCGAGGCTATTACAACTTCGATGCCATAGTCGTCGACTACTACCGCGACATGTCGGTGGCCCTGGAGGCCTTCAAGGCCGGCCAGTTCGATATGAACCTGGAGTATTCCGCCAAGGACTGGGCTACCGGTTACGACAGCCCGGCGTTGCGCGACGGCCGCATCATTAAAGAAGCCATCCCCAACCATAACTCGGTGGGCATGCAGGCCTTTGCCTTCAATATTCGTCGGCCATTGTTCCAGGATCGTCGCGTGCGTGAAGCAATCGGCTTGCTGTTCGACTTCGAGTGGTCGAACAAACAGCTGTTCTTCAGCTCTTACAAGCGCAACAGCAGCTATTTCGAAAACTCGGAAATGGCCGCCCATGCCCTGCCAGACGCCGATGAGTTGAAAATCCTGGAGCCGTTACGCGCGAAGATTCCCTCGGAAGTCTTCAGTCGGGTCTACCAGCCGCCAGTCAACAGTGGCGATGGCATCATTCGCGAGCAGAAGCGCAAGGCCTATCAACTGCTGCTGGACGCCGGCTACCACATCGAAAATGACAAGATGGTCGGCCCCGACGGCAAACCACTGGCGTTCGAGTTCATGCTCTACCAGACCAACATGGAACGCATCCTGCTGCCGTTCATGCGCAACCTGGCCGAGCTGGGCATCGACATGCAAATCCGCCGGGTCGATGCCTCACAGTTCGTCAACCGCCTGCGCTCACGCGACTTCGACATGACCAACGCCACCTGGGGTCAGTCCAACTCCCCTGGCAACGAACAGCGCGAATTCTGGCACTCCAGCAGCGCCGACAGCCCTGGCAGCCGGAACTTCATTGGCCTGCGCGATCCGGCGGTCGACCAACTGGTCGATGGGGTCATCCGTGCCGACTCTCGACAGAACCTGATCAAGCACGCCCGCGCCCTGGATCGCGTGTTGCTCTGGGGCCACTATGTGATACCCAACTACTACGTCGATACTTGGCGCATCGCCCACTGGAATAAGTTTGGCCGCCCGGCCAGCACGCCTCGCTACGACTACGGCCTGATGACCTGGTGGCAAAGCAGCGAAAACGCCGATCCCAGCCAGACGTTGTCAAATGCTCAGCCCCAACCAGCCCCCAAGGAAGCCGAATAAATGCTCGCGTATATTCTGCGGCGGCTGCTGTTGATCATCCCTACGCTGTTCGGCATTTTGCTGATCAACTTTATCATCATCCAGGCCGCCCCCGGTGGCCCGGTGGAGCAGATGATCGCCAAACTCGAGGGTTTCGAAGGCGCCACCAGCCGTATTGCTGGCGGCGGCGCGGAAGTCGCCGTGGCCGGCTCCAACTACCGTGGAGCCCAGGGCCTGGACCCCGAATTGGTGCACGAGATCGAGCGCATGTACGGCTTCGATAAACCGGCACCCGAGCGCTTCTGGCTGATGCTGAAAAGCTACGCGCAACTGGACTTCGGCGAGAGCTTCTTTCGCGATGCCAAGGTCATCGATCTGATCATCGAGAAAATGCCGGTGTCGATATCCCTGGGCCTCTGGAGCACCTTGATCATGTATCTGGTGTCCATCCCACTGGGGATTGCCAAGGCCACCCGACATGGCAGTACCTTCGACGTCTGGACCAGCTCGGCGATCATCGTCGGTTATGCGGTGCCGGCGTTCCTGTTCGCCATCCTGCTGATCGTGCTGTTCGCCGGCGGCAGCTATTTCGACTGGTTTCCGCTACGCGGGCTGACCTCCAACCAGTTCGACGAACTCAGTCTCGGCGGAAAAATTCTCGACTATTTCTGGCATCTGGTGCTGCCGGTAACCGCTCTGGTGATCGGCAACTTCGCCACCCTGACGTTCCTGACCAAAAACAGCTTCCTCGACGAAATCAACAAACAATATGTGGTTACCGCCCGCGCCAAAGGCCTGACGGAAACCCGCGTGCTCTACGGCCATGTGTTCCGCAATGCCATGCTGCTGATCATCGCCGGCTTCCCTGCGGCCTTCATCGGCATTTTCTTCACCGGCTCACTGCTGATCGAGGTGATCTTCTCCCTCGACGGTCTGGGGCTGATGAGTTTCGAGTCCGCGATCAACCGTGATTACCCGGTCGTATTCGGCACCCTCTTCATCTTCACCTTAGTCGGGCTGATCGTGAAATTGATCGGTGACATCACCTACACCTTGGTCGATCCGCGAATCGACTTCGAAAACCGGGAGGGCTGAGATGAAACTCTCTCCGCTCAATCAACGCCGTTTCGCGCGCCTCAAGGCCCACAAACGCGGCTGGTGGTCACTCTGGCTGTTCCTTGCACTCTTTATCCTCAGTCTCGGCGCCGAGCTGATCGCCAACGATAAACCGCTTGCGGTGCGTTACGACGGCGAGTGGTACTTCCCGGTCGTGAAGCGCTACCCGGAAACCACTTTCGGTGGCGAGTTTCCTCTGGAGGCCAACTACAAGAGCCGGTATATCCGCGAACTGATCGCTGAGAAGGATGGCTGGACTCTGTGGCCACCGATTCCCTTCAGCTACTCGAGTATCAATTACGACTTGAAGGTGCCGGCCCCGGCGCCACCCTCAGCGGAAAACCTGCTCGGCACTGACGACCAGGGCCGCGATGTGCTCGCCCGAGTGATCTATGGCTTTCGAATTTCAGTGCTGTTCGCCCTGACACTGACCATCCTCAGCTCGATCATCGGCGTGATCGCTGGTGCCCTGCAGGGTTTCTATGGCGGCTGGGTCGACCTGCTCGGCCAGCGCTTCCTCGAAGTCTGGTCGGGGCTGCCAGTGCTTTATCTGCTGATCATCCTCGCCAGCTTCGTGCAACCGAACTTCTGGTGGCTGCTGGGTATCATGCTGCTGTTCTCCTGGATGAGCCTGGTCGATGTAGTGCGTGCCGAGTTCCTTCGTGGGCGCAACCTTGAATATGTCCGCGCGGCGCGTGCACTTGGCATGGAGAACGGCGCCATCATGTTCCGTCATATCTTGCCAAACGCCATGATCTCGACCATGACCTTCATGCCATTCATCCTCACTGGCGCCATCGGCACCTTGACCGCCCTGGACTTCCTTGGCTTTGGCCTGCCCCCGGGCGCACCCTCGCTGGGCGAATTGGTCGCCCAGGGCAAATCCAATATGCAGGCTCCCTGGCTGGGGATCAGCGCCTTTGCCGTGCTAGGACTGATGCTGACCTTATTGGTGTTTATCGGCGAAGCCGCACGCGATGCCTTCGACCCAAGGAAATAAGATGGCCGAGAATCTGCAATCCCAAAACTTGATTGAGGTGCGTGATCTGGCCGTCGAGTTCGTAATGGGTGAGAAAGCGCAGTGCGTTGTGGAAGGCGTCAGCTTCGATATTCGTCGTGGCGAAACCCTGGCGCTGGTCGGCGAAAGTGGTTCGGGCAAGTCAGTCACCGCGCACTCGATCCTGCGCCTGCTGCCCTACCCACTGGCGCGCCATCCTTCGGGCCGCATCCACTACGCTGGTCAGGACTTACTCACGATCAACGAGAACAAGTTACGCGGCATCCGCGGTAATCGCATCGCCATGATCTTTCAAGAGCCGATGACCTCGCTCAACCCATTGCATAGCATTGAGAAACAGGTCAACGAAGTGCTCGCCCTGCACAAGGGCCTGAGTGGTAAGGCTGCCACCAAGCGCACCCTGGAGCTGCTCGAGCTGGTCGGTATCCCCGAGCCACACAAACGACTCAAAGCCTTCCCTCATGAACTCTCAGGCGGTCAGCGGCAACGCGTGATGATCGCCATGGCCCTGGCCAATGAGCCGGAACTGCTGATTGCCGATGAACCGACGACTGCACTGGATGTCACCGTGCAGTTGAAAATCCTCGAACTGCTCAAGGAATTACAGGCGCGTCTGGGCATGGCGATGCTGTTAATCACCCACGATCTGAACCTGGTCAGGAGAATTGCGCATCGCGTATGTGTCATGCAGCGCGGTCGGATCGTCGAACAGGCGTCATGCGACGAACTGTTCCATGCGCCACAGCATCCCTATACCCAGGAACTGCTTGGCGCCGAGCCCAGCGGCAAGCCTGCGGTCAACCCTGCCGGCAAACCACTATTGGAAGTCGATGACCTGCGGGTGTGGTTTCCGATCAAGAAAGGGCTGCTGCGCCACACGGTCGATTATGTGAAAGCGGTGGATGGAATCAATTTCAGCCTGCCTCAGGGCCAAACCCTGGGCATCGTCGGTGAAAGCGGTTCCGGTAAATCCACCTTGGGCTTGGCAATCCTGCGGTTGATCGGCAGTCAAGGTGCGATCCGCTTTCAGGGGCAGACATTGAATGGCCTGTCGCAGCATGCGGTTCGCCCGCTCCGGCGGCAGATGCAGGTGGTGTTCCAGGACCCGTTCGGCAGCCTCAGCCCACGTATGTCAGTGGGCGAAATTGTCGGGGAAGGTTTGCGCATCCATAAGATGGGCACAGAAACAGAGCAGGAACAGGCAATAATCGACGCACTCCTGGAGGTAGGCCTGGATCCGGAAACTCGGCACCGCTACCCCCATGAGTTTTCCGGCGGGCAACGGCAGCGGATTGCCATTGCTCGAGCACTCGTGCTCAAACCGGCGCTGATTCTGCTGGACGAACCTACTTCGGCGCTCGACCGCACGGTCCAGCGCCAAGTGGTAGAGCTACTGCGATCATTGCAGAGCAAGTACAACCTGACTTACCTGTTCATCAGCCATGATTTGGCGGTGGTCAAGGCGCTCAGCCACCACTTGATGGTGGTCAAGCAGGGTCAGGTAGTTGAACAGGGGCCGGCAGAGGCTATCTTCGCCGCGCCACAGCACATTTATACACGGCAGTTGCTGGAAGCCGCTTTTATGGCGCCAGTGGCTGCCGATTAATCCTTGAAAGCAGGAAGAGGAATAACACCATGGGTTTTCTCGCCGGTAAGCGCGTACTGATCGTCGGTGTCGCCAGTAAACTGTCCATCGCATCCGGCATCGCTGCCGCCATGCATCGCGAGGGCGCAGAACTTGCCTTCACCTATCAGAACGACAAACTCAAAGGTCGTGTCGAAGAGTTCGCCGCAGGCTGGGGTTCAAACGCCGACCTGTGCTTCCCTTGTGACGTAGCCAGCGACGACGAAATCGCCAAGGTCTTCGAAGCACTGAGCAAGAAGTGGAATGGCCTGGACGTCATTGTCCACTCCGTAGGGTTTGCTCCGGGGGATCAACTGAACGGCGACTTCACCGAAGTCACCACGCGTGAAGGCTTCCGCATTGCTCACGACATCAGCGCCTACAGCTTCGTCGCCCTGGCCAAAGCCGGCCGCGAAATGATGAAAGGCCGCAACGGCAGCCTGTTGACCCTGTCCTACCTGGGCGCAGAACGCACCATGCCGAACTACAACGTCATGGGCATGGCCAAAGCCAGCCTGGAAGCCGGTGTACGCTACCTGGCCGGCAGCCTTGGCCCAGAAGGCACTCGCGTCAACGCAGTGTCTGCTGGCCCGATCCGCACCCTGGCCGCTTCCGGCATCAAGAGCTTTCGCAAGATGCTTGCTGCCAACGAGGCGCAAACCCCGATGCGTCGTAACGTGACAATCGAAGAGGTCGGCAATGCCGGCGCCTTCCTCTGCTCAGACCTCGCGTCAGGTATCAGCGGCGAAATCATGTACGTGGACGGCGGCTTCAATACCACCGCCATGGGCGCTATCGAAGAGTAAAAAACACAGCCACAAAAAAGCCCCGCACTAGGCGGGGCTTTTTCTATTCAGCTGATCGGCGCAGATCAATCTTCGCGATAGCGACGCAGCTTCAACTGCTTACCGGCCACACGAGTGTCCTTGAGCTTGGTCAGCAGGCGCTCAAGGCCATCTTCCGGCAGCTCAACCAGGCTGAAGCTGTCACGCACCTGAATGCGACCGATCGCCTCACGCGCCAGGCCGCCTTCATTGAGGATGGCGCCGAGCAGATTCTTCGCGGCGATACCGTCACGGGCACCCAGAGCAGTACGGCAACGCGCACGGCCATCAGCCAACGGCATCGGCGCACGACGCTCACGCACGTCACCACGCTCGGAACGCTCACCGCTACGCTCGCTACGTTCACGCGGCGCACTGTTCGGCACCAACGGCTGCTCACGCTCAACTTCAGCCAGAGTCAATGCTTGGCCATTAGTGGCTTTGCGCAGCAACGCTGCGGCCAGCGCACGCGGGCTGCAACCGATATCGGCGGTCAGACGATCCAGCAGATCGCCGTGGGTCGCTTCAGCATCAGCCACCAGCGGCGCCAGGCTGCCGGTCAATTTCTTGATGCGTGCGGTGAGCACAGCAGCAGCATCCGGCAGGCGCACTTCGGCGACTTTCTGCCCAGTTACACGCTCGATGACCTGCAACATGCGACGCTCACGCGGCGTTACCAGCAGCAATGCGCGACCGGTACGACCGGCACGGCCGGTACGACCGATACGGTGCACATAGGACTCGGGATCGTACGGCATATCCACGTTCATCACGTGAGTGATACGCGGCACGTCGAGACCACGAGCCGCAACATCAGTAGCGACGACGATGTCCAGGCGACCATCTTTCAGCGATTCGATCACACGCTCGCGCTGATTCTGCGCGATGTCACCGTTCAAGGCCGCGGCCTTGTAGCCTTTGGCTTCCAGCGCGGCGGCCAGATCCAGGGTGGCTTGCTTGGTGCGGACGAAGGCGATCAGCGCATCGAACTCTTCCACTTCCAGCAGACGCAGCACTGCAGAATGCTTCTGGTCGGCGTGCACCAACAGGTGAGCCTGCTCGATGGCAGTCACGGTCTGGGTTTTGGTTTCGATTTTGACGTGCTTCGGGTTGCGCAAGTGCTTTTCAGCGATAGCGCGAATCGAATGCGGCAAAGTTGCAGAGAACAGTACGCTCTGGCGGGTTTCCGGCATGGCCTTGAAGATCACTTCGAGGTCATCCATGAAGCCCAGCTTGAGCATCTCGTCCGCTTCGTCGAGAACCAGATGCTGGATGGTGGACAACACCTTCTCGTCACGACGCAGGTGGTCGACCAGACGACCCGGGGTCGCGACCACAACTTGTGCGCCATTGCGGATGGCCTTCAGTTGCGGACCCATCGGCGCGCCGCCGTAAACGGCGATGACGTTCAGGCCCGGCATTTGTTTAGCGTAGGTTTCGAACGCGGTGGCCACTTGCAGGGCCAGCTCGCGGGTTGGAGCCAGAATCAGTGCCTGCGGCTCTTTCTTGGCCGGGTCGATACGGCTGAGGATCGGCAGGGCGAAGGCCGCGGTTTTACCGGTGCCGGTCTGCGCCTGGCCGATCATGTCGTGGCCGGCGAGGATCACCGGAATCGACTGCAACTGGATCGCCGACGGCTCTTCGTAGCCAGTCGCGATAACGGCTGCAAGAATATTCGGGTGAAGTTCGAGTGCGGCGAAGCCGCCGAGTACTTGGGTCATGGGTCTGCCTCTAGTGCATCCGCAAAGACCCATGTTCCAAAGCTGCGCATGCCGTGTAAGACTCGAGAGTCACCCTGGCAGCCCTGTCGGCGGGGATTTGCGAAAACGTATTAATGAATGAATCGTCAAGGACGCCCGCAGTGGCGGACATGCAGCCGAAGCTGACTTCGGAGGGATTGCATTACCTGAACGCGACCAGACTAATGGCCGGCGCGCACTATACCGGAAAAACCTGACCGCTGTGCGGGTTTTTCCCATAAAAAAGCAGGACTCCGCCAGCCGGTCGCCAAGCCAGATAGCCCGCGATCAAATCACTGATTACTTTGGACAAGCCAAACCGAGACGGCTATACCCCTCGGGGCGCTCCTTCCCGCACAAGGATTTCTGCCATGACTCAAAGCTCCAGCGGCCGTGTCAGCCGTGAAAAACGTGGTCATATCATGCTGATAGGCCTGGACCGCGCAGCTAAACGCAACGCCTTCGATCTGGACCTGCTCAATGACATGACCCTGGCCTATGGCGAGTTCGAGCGTGACGCCGACGCCCGGGTGGCCCTGGTATTCGCGCACGGCGAGCACTTCACCGCGGGCCTGGACCTGGCCAATGTCGCGGCCACCTTCGCCAGCGGCTGGGTAATCCCGCAAGGCGGCTTCGATCCCTGGGGCGTGTTCGGCGGCCCGCGGGTGAGCAAACCGGTGATAGTCGCCGTGCAGGGCTATTGCTACACCATCGGCATCGAACTGATGCTGGCCTCGGACATCAACCTGTGCGCCAGCAACACTCGTTTTGCCCAGATGGAAGTGCAGCGTGGGATCTTCCCCTTCGGCGGCGCCACCTTGCGCATGCACCAAGTGGCTGGCTGGGGCAACGCGATGCGCTGGTTGCTCACCGGTGACGAGTTCGATGCCCACGAAGCCTACCGCCTCGGCTTGGTCCAAGAAGTACTCGCCAGTGAGGAGTTGATGCCCCGCGCCCTGCAACTCGCCGAACGCATTGCCGCTCAAGCGCCGCTGGGCGTGCAGGCGACCCTGGCCTCGGCCCGCCAAGCCGTGCATGAAGGCGACGACGCTGCCGCTCGCGGCCTGGCGGCCAATGCCGCAAGGCTGATGGCCACCGAGGATGCCCAAGAGGGTGTGCGCGCCATGCTCGAACGCCGCCCGGGCGACTTCAAGGGACGTTGATCGTCGTCGCACTGACGCGAAACTGGCCAACCCGCTGTTGCAGCTTGTTGGCGGTGATCTCGAACATGCGCTCCACGGCCTGATACAGAAAAGCGAAAAACACTCTAAGTCGAGCGTTTCAGCTTGGTGCACAGCATCCTGCCAGCACTAAAACAGGGCGCACGGGCTCAACTGGCCGGGCGCAACACCTCGATCAAGGGCTGCAAGGAGTACCCCAGGCGCGGCTGCAATGCCTCGGCCCGACGCTCCAACTGGTCAAAATCGAGTTGCTGATCCAGATCGGCCGGCACCAGCAGGATCACATTGCCCTCCTTCACCGGGCATTCCCAATAATGCCGGTGGTAGAGGCCGCGCAGTAAGGCCGCGCCGAGTGGCTTGCCATCATTTCCGGCCCACTGGTTAATCACCAACCAGCCCCCAGGATTCAGGCGTTTTTGACAACTCTCGAGAAAACGCCAGGCCAGATGGCCGACCGCCGGGCCGTGGTCGGTATACAGGTCGACGAAGATCAAATCGGCAGACTCGGCGCTCTCCAACAACGCCAGCGCATCACCAACGCGTACATAGAGACGCGGGTCATCGTCCAGGCCGAGAAACTCCATGGCCAGACGCGGAACGTCCGGACGCAGTTCGATAGCCTCAACATCTTCCAGCGGCAAGAATTTAAGGCAGGCCTGCGTCAGCGTACCGGCCCCCAAACCGAGGAACAGCGCGCTTTCCGGCGCCTCATGGCACAACGCACCGATCAACATGGCGCGGGTGTAGTCGTACTCCAACCAAGTCGGGTCGGCGGTGAACACGCAGCTCTGTTCAATGGCATCGCCGAACTCGAGGAAGCGGTATTCGCCGACCTCCATCACCCGGATCACACCAAACTCATCGTGCACCTCGGCAAGCAATAGCTCCTTGGTCAGTTCATCCCGCGGCGGCAGCCCAGGCATTACGCACCCTCCAACCATGACATCCCCGACCAGCATGAATCTGGGAAAGGCGCCGATTGTCATTGAAGAGCCCAGCCTGGGTCACGCGATAATTCACCAACGGAAAAAACCAGCGCAGCGCTGGTGCAACGGCAGAACAACAACAATCTCGAGGTTCCCGTATGTACGCCATTATCGGCGCTGGCCCCATGGGCCTGTGCACCGCGCGACAACTGCAAAAACACGGCATCCCCTTCGTCGGCTTCGAGCTGCACGGCGAAGTGGGCGGCCTGTGGGACATCGACAACCCGCACAGCACCATGTACGAATCGGCGCACCTGATCTCCTCCAAAGGCACCACCCAGTTCAGCGAATTCCCGATGCGCGACGAGGTAGCGCCCTACCCGCACCACAGCGAGATGCGCCGCTACTTCCGCGACTACGCCCAACACTTTGGTTTGTATGAGCACTACCAGTTCAATACCCGCGTGCAGCGCCTCGAGCGTCTCGACCAGGGTTGGCGACTGCTCAGCGAACAAAACGGCGTCACTCGAGAATGGCTGTTCGATGGCGTATTGCTCGCCAATGGCACGCTACACAAACCGAATCTGCCTGCACTGCCAGGCGAGTTCACGGGCGAGCTGCTGCACTCCAGCGACTACTCTTCGCCAGCGATCTTCGAAGGCAAACGCGTGCTGGTGGTCGGCTGCGGCAACTCCGCCTGCGATATCACAGTGGACGCCGTACACCGCGCCGCCTCGGTCGATCTCTCGGTACGGCGTGGCTACTATTTCCTGCCGAAATTCTTGCTCGGGCGGCCGATCGACACCTTTGGCGGCGCGATCAAACTGCCGCGCAAACTCAAGCAGCGCATCGACGGCTGGCTGATTCGCGCACTGATTGGCAAACCCTCCGACTACGGCCTACCCGACCCGGACTACAAACTCTACGAGTCGCACCCGGTGGTGAATTCGCTGGTGCTGCATCACCTCGGCCACGGCGATATCAAGGCGCGCCGCGACATCGCCAAGGTCGAAGGCCAGAAAGTGACTTTCAGTGATGGCGAACAGGCCGAATACGACCTGATTCTGCAGGGCACCGGCTACAAACTGGACTACCCGTTCATCGACCGCAGCCACCTCAACTGGCCCGAGCGGGCTGGTGCGCCGCAGCTTTACCTCAACGTGTTTCACCCGCAATACGATGACCTGTTCATGATGGGCATGGTCGAAGCCTCCGGCCTTGGCTGGCAGGGTCGCGCCGAGCAGGCTGAGCTGGTCGCGCTGTTCATCCGCCAACTGCAGGCCGGTAGCGAAGCCGCGAAGAAATTCCAGGCGACCAAACGCGAGCGCGCGAGCATCCGCCTGGACGGTGGCTACCAGTATCTCGAACTGGAACGCATGGCTTACTACGTGCACAAAGACACCTACCGCAGCAGCCTCCAGTTACACACTCAAGAGCTGCAACAAGCCTTGCCCCTCCAGGCTGGCAAACCCTTACAAGCAGCACCACAACAATGACCGTCACACTGATCACCGGGGCCGCCAATGGCCTCGGTTGGGCACTGGCGCGCGCCTGCTACGCCCGTGGCGACCAGCTCATGCTCAGCGATATCGACGACACCAGCTTGGCGGCACGCTGCGCCGAGCTGGACTCCAGCCGTGTGCTGACGTTGGCGGGCGATATCACCGCCACGCTGACTCAGCAGGCGTTGATCGAGCAGTGTCACAAGCGCTTCGGTCGGCTCGACCTGCTGATCAACAACGCCGGTATCACCCACCGTTCACCTGCTACCCGCACCGACCCGGCGGTGTTTCGCAAGGTCATGGCCGTGGACTACCAGGCGCCGGTGGAATTGACCCTCGCCGCCCTGCCGCTGCTGCGAGAGAGTCGTGGCCAGGTTGTCACCATCGGTTCGATGGCCGGCTGGATGCCGGTGCTGGGTCGTGCCGGCTACTGCGCCGCGAAAGGCGCGCTGAGTCAGTTCTTCGAGGTGCTACGAGCGGAAATCGCCCTCGATGGCGTCCACCTGTTGCTGGTCTATCCGAGCTTCCTCGACACCAGCATCGAGCGCCACGCGCTTGGCGCCGATGGCCGCCCGGCCGGGCACCCGCGCTCCACCATCGGCCAGGTACGCAGCGCCGATTGGATGGCCGGGCAAATCCTGTTCGCGCTAAGCAAGCGCCGCGAGCGCTTGTTCCCGGATCGCGGCAGCCAACTGGCCAGTCTGCTCTGGCGCCTGTGGCCAGCGCTCTACTACCGGCAAATGAGCCGCCGCTTCGCCGGCGAACTGCCCGAAGTCGGGTCCGCTCATGATTGACCCGTGGCTCTGGCTCGGCGCCGGTATTTTTCTCGCCTACACCCTGGAGGCCATGACCGGCTTCGGCAGCGTGGTGATCGCCCTGTCGCTCGGCGCACTGGTGCTGCCGATCAAGGAACTGCTGCCG
>JBOICE010000051.1:0-8898 GCA_050739815.1 Pseudomonas sp.
AAGCGCCGCAAAGCAAAACATGCTCGCCAGCCCAAATAATTCGAGCTCGAAAAAATGGCACCGTATGTATTTTTTCCTTGCGGGTTTCGACGTGCTGGTTGTTGTGCTGGGCGTGCTCTTGAATCACCAGATTGTTGACACGTATCACCGTTCCATCAAGGCAAACCAATCGTGGGTCCAACAGCTGTCGAGCTATTCAACGCTGGGCAGCTTGGCCTCCGAAGTCAATGCACCGGGCAACAATGTGTTCGATACACATGAGGTCGAATCCGAGTCACGGAACATGAGAGAGGCGCTGCGCGTTTTCAACGAGCATTTGGCAATGGCCAAAAAACAGCTACAAGCTCGGATCGCTAATCAAGTTGAGCGCAGTGCAGATATACAGACCTTTACTCTTGCATTGAAGGAGGAGGTGGATGCAGTCGACGTGGCGATGGCTGAAATGGTGAACGAGGCCTTGCTGATATTTTCCTACTTCAGGGAGGGGCAGTCGGACAATGCCGGCAAGCGCATGGCAACAATGGACAGGAAGTATGCCGAGTTGCTCGCCTCACTCGCTACTGTGCGCGAGCGCGTCGGCCTAATTCAAGGCAAGCTTCTAGAGGAAGAGCTGGAATCGGTCGAGGTACTGCGCCGGGTCGAGTATGCGATTATGGCGTTCGTGCTGCTAATGGTCAGTGCGGCCGTTGCTTACGGGCGCAAGATCAGGCGCGAAATGGAGTCGCATGCAGCCGAAAGAGAGGGCTACCTTGTAGAGTTGCGCGAAAGCGAGAAGCAGTTCCGCCAGCAAGCATCGTTGCTGGACAAGGCCCAGGATGCCATTGTCGTTCACGGGATGGATCACCGCATTTTGTACTGGAACAAGAGTGCTGAGCGTCTCTTCGGTTTGTCAAAGGAAGAGGCACTCGGCAAATCGGCACAGGAGTTAATCTACCAAGGCCATAGTGCTTTCAATGCGGCCACTAATAGCTTGATAGAAACTGGCGATTGGGCTGGTGAGGTCACGCTTCGACGTCAGGATGGCGGCACCATCACGCTTGAGAGCCACCGAACTCTAGTGAGAGACGACCGTGGTCAACCGCAGTCTGTTCTGTCGATTAACACCGACATCTCCCACCGCAAGTCAGCTGAGCAAGAGGTCAAGCGTTTGGCCTTCTACGATCAGTTGACCGGGCTGGCCAACAGGCGACTTATGTTGGACCGATTACAGCACGCGCTGGTGGGCAGCGCCCGCAGTCTACATACGAGCGCGGTAATACTTATTGATCTAGATAACTTCAAGGCGCTGAACGACACGCTGGGGCATGACAGAGGCGACATGTTGCTGCGGCAAGTTGCTCTGCGCCTCTCCGGCTGCATACGCGAGAGCGACACCGTGGCCCGCTTGGGCGGAGACGAATTCGTGGTGTTGCTGGAAGATCTTAATGAGAACCCTCCAGAAGCAGCTGTCCAGGCCAAGGCTATCGGCGAGAAAATTCTCAACTCGCTCAACATCTCCTACCAACTGGATGGTTATGAGCACCATAGCACCCCCAGCGTCGGCATTGCCCTGTTCCAGGGTCAGCTAAACACTGTGGACGATATTATGAAACGCGCTGACCTGGCGATGTATCGCGCCAAGGCGGCGGGCCGTAATACCATGCGCTTCTTCGATCCGGAAATGCAGGCGGTTGCCACGGCACGCGTCAGACTGGAAGCAGACTTACGCCAAGGCTTCCAGAGAAAGGAATTCCTGCTTCATTTCCAGCCGCAGGTGAATAATGAGGGCTCTATCATAGGCGCGGAGGCGCTTGTGCGCTGGCAGCATCCTGAGCGCGGAACCGTATCGCCAGTTGAGTTCATTCCAGTGGCAGAGGAAACAGGGCTGATTCTGCCGCTAGGCCGCTGGGTGCTGGAAACTGCTTGCGCTCAGTTGGTAGCTTGGGCAAAACATCCAGAAACCGCCCGGCTGAGCATGGCAGTGAATGTCAGTGCCCGTCAGTTTCACCATCCGGACTTCGTTGAGGAGGTGCTGTCAGTACTGAAATACACCGGTGCTGATCCGGAGAAATTGAAACTGGAATTGACCGAAGGCTTGCTGATAGAGGATGTAGAAAATACCGTCGCCAAAATGGTCGAATTGAAAGAGAACGGCATAGGCCTCTCCTTAGACGATTTCGGAACCGGCTACTCGTCGCTGTCCTACCTGAAGAGCCTTCCGTTAGATGAACTTAAAATCGACCAGTCCTTCGTCAGGGATGTGCTGATTGATCCTAACGATGCTGCCATCGCCTGCGCGATTGTAAGCTTGAGCCAGAGCTTGGGTCTTGCGGTGATTGCAGAAGGTGTGGAAACAGAGGCTCAGCGCACCTTTCTGGTTAATCATGGCTGCCATGTCCATCAAGGCTATCTGTTTTCCCGACCACTGCCAGCTGAACAATTTAAGGCATTTGTTCACGCAAGATTAATGGTCGAGCGCTGATTTCCCAATTAAAGGAAATTAAAGGGGGCGTAGTGATTTATTTCTGATCGGAAGGCTACTGGTTAAAAATAAATAACTCCGACCCCTGTGGTCATTACGCCCGACGCCAACTGCACCCTCGGAGGGCATCAATAAGCGCAGCGCATTGCGCCGAAGGCGGGTTACGGTCTTGTGCCGAACCCTCGGCGTTATTTGAGAAAGGGGCAGACCTTGTCCAAAAGCAGTTTGATCAGCCGCGGATCCATGTAGGCATACATGTCCGGAATATCCAGGCAGATCACCCGTTTGCCCCGCAGGTGGGGGGCAAAGCGCCGTGTCAGCTTGCGCTTATGGGCCTGCTCCATCACGAAGATCAGGTCCGCCCATTCCAGCGCTTCGGGCGTTAGAGGATTCTCCGCCTCGTTGCTTATCCCGGCCGACAGGGTTTCCAGGTTCGGCTCTATGCTGAACAGCAGCTCTGCAGTTGGGCTGCGCAGGCGATTCTGGCTGCAGATAAAGAGTAGGCGCTGCATTCGATTACTCCCCTGGTGGCGGCTTGCCCGGTGGCCCTGGTCGAATAGCCGCAGCTAGGCAATCAGGGCCGCATCCGAGCTAGGTTCAGGCTAACCCCAACACCTTCAGCAAAAAACCATACTCCAACGCCACCTCCTTCAGGCTCTGATAGCGCCCACTCATGCCGCCGTGACCAGCACCGAGATCGGTCTTGAGTAGCAGCAGGTTTTGGTCGGTCTTGTTGGCGCGCAGCTTCGCCACCCACTTGGCGGCTTCCCAGTACTGCACGCGGCTGTCGTTGTAACCGGCGACGGCGAGGATGGCCGGGTAAGGCTGGGCTACGACATTTTCGTAAGGCGCGTAACCCCTGAGTCGTTCATACACTGCGGGTTCGTGTGGGTCGCCCCATTCGTCATATTCGGTCACGGTCAGTGGCAGGTCGGGGTTTTGCATGGTGTTGAACACGTCGACGAAGGGCACTTCGGCAATCGCTGCGGCGAACAGTTCCGGGCGTTGGTTGAGCACCGCGCCGATCAGCAGGCCGCCAGCGCTGCCGCCGCTGATTGCTAGCTGCTGCGCGCGGGTGTAACCCGTGGCGATCAGGTGTTCGGCACAGGCAATAAAGTCGCTGAAGGTGTTGGTTTTATGTTCCAGCTTGCCGGCGCGATACCAGGCCTCGCCCAATTCACCGCCGCCGCGCACATGGGCGATGGCAAAGACGAAGCCACGCTCCAGCAGGCTCAGGCGGGCGTGGGAGAACCAGGGGTCGAGGCTCTCGCCGTAGGCACCATAGCCGTAGAGATACAGCGGCGCGGGCTGGCCGAGAACTTCGCGCTTGGCCACCAGGCTGATGGGGACTTGGCTGCCATCTGCCGCGCTGGCCCACAGGCGTTGGCTGACATAGGCGTCGGCGTCGAACGGGCCTTCCACCGGGGTTTCTTTCAATACTTTTTGTTCGCCGCTGCTCAGGTTCAGTTGGCGCACTTGAGCGGGGCGATTCAGCGCCTCGTAGCGCAGGCGGATGACCGGGCTGTCGAACTCCAGGCTGTCCTGTACATGCAGGCTGTAGGCCGCGTCCGGCAGTTGCACGCGAGCCGGTGCTTGGCCGTGGGCGTGGACCTCGATGATCGGCAGGCCGCCTTCGCGCAGGCTAAGGACGATGGCATTGGCATTCAGGCTGACTCCCTCGAGCATCACTGCAGCGTTATGCGGGATCAGGTTTTGCCAGTCGGCGCGGCTCGATGTGCTGGCGCTGCTTGCCTGGTACAGGGCGAAGTTGATACCCGCCTGGTTGCTGCGAATCAGCCAGGCCCAGTCGCTATCGAGCTGGCCGGGGTCAACCTTGCCATGCTCAACCTTGCCATGATCGACATAGTACTCGTGGCCTTCCTCGCGGAGGGCCAGGCAGGTGAAGTCGCCATTCGGCGTATTGGCGTCCAGCACCCAGGCTTCGCTGGTGGTTTTGCTGTTGAGCAGCAGGACCAGCTGGCGCTCGGAGCTGGTGCGGTAGCAATTGAGGAAGAAGCGCCCGTCCGGCTCGTCGAACACCAGCTCGGCACCCACGTTGCCCAAGGTATGACGGTAGAGCTTGTGCGGGCGATGGGTGTCGTCCAGTTCGCCGAAGAACAGCGTCTGGCTGTCGTTGGCCCAGGTCAGGCTGCCGTCGCAATCGGCGAAGGGCAGGGCGCTGATCTGACCGCTGCCCAGCTCTTTGACGTACAGCTGATAAACCTCGTCGCCGCTGGTATCCAGGCTGTAGGCCAGGCGCGCGTGATCCGGGCTGATCGTGAAGGCGCCGAGGGAGAGAAAGCCGCCGTCGGCCAGGGCGTTGGGATCGAGCAGCAACTCTTCATGGCTTTCGTCCACGCCGAGCGAGTCATCCGCCGGGCGTGGGCAGCGGTAATGCCGTGGGTATTCATCGCCGGCAGTGGTGCGCTGGTAATAGATATAAGGTCCCCAGGGAGAGGGGAGCGAGAGATCGGTCTCGCGGATACGGCCTTTGATCTCTTGAAACAACGCCTCACGCAGCTCGCTTTGATCCGCTAACTGCGCCTCCAGATAGGCATTTTCCGCCTTGAGGTGTTCGAGCACTTCTGCCGCGTCGCGGTTTTCCAGCCAGCGGTAGGGGTCGTTGCCGTTCTCTCTGCGGGCGATGGGGGCTTGCGGCATGCTGTAACTCCAGAGCGGATGCGACCGACGGCGAGCGCGCCGGGTCGGCGAAAAGCCGTTATCATAAGCGCCCCTTTGTCAGGCCCGCCACGAACAGCATGACTGAAAACGACTACTTACTCGCCTGGGGTGCCTATGCCATCGCAGCGCTTGGTTGCTTGTTGGTGTGGTTCCGCCTGACCGCTTGGATGTGGCGCTACCTGCGTGAGCCGCTGCGGCTGGTGGTTGCGGTGTTGCTGCTGACCCCGACCATCATCGATCCAACCAAGGAGCTGTTCGCTCCGGCTATCGCCATCACGGCCCTGGACCTGCTGTTCAAGGTGGGCAACAACGCCTGGCGTGCAGTGGCGGATCTGGCGATGTATGGCTTGCTCTCCTTTGCGCTCTACCTGCTGTTTGTGGCTATACGTTGGCCGATCGAACGCTGGTGGAAGGCGCGTAATACCAAGGCCGCCCCGATTGCCGAGGACGAGCCGAGTATGCGCGAAGTGCTGGCGCGCGAGCACACGCCGCAGGTGGATACCCGTGTAGATCAAAGTGGCGCCCGACGTTTTCGCATCGAACCGCGGCTGTAACTTGCGCAGGACGACCAGCAGTTAGTGTTATTCGTCCCGCATTCGATCTTGCACCTCCCCGCCGAGCCGTTCAGCATGGGCCACCTGCGATAAGGAGAGCCCATGGAGTGCGTGTTCTGCGCCATCGCGGCCGGCCAACTGCCGGCCCATCAGCTGTTCGAGGACGAGCACTTTCTCGTCATCCTCGACATCTACCCCCTGCGTCCAGCCCATGTGCTGATTGTCAGCCGCGAGCACGCACCTTATTTGAGCGATCTCTCTGCCGTCGCCCGCACGCATTTACTGACCTTGGCCGAGCGTATGACGCGGGCATTGCGTGGCTCTGGTTACGGCAGCGAAGGGATTAATCTACTGATCAACGACGGCCCTGCGGCCAATCAGCATGTGCCGCACCTGCATCTGCATCTGATTCCGCGTCGTTCGGGTGATCTGCTCGGCGGTGCCTGGCGCGTGCTGACCCGTTTTCTGCCGTTGGGCCGACAGGCGCTGCAAGCCCGCCTGGATGCGGAAGCTGGGATATTGCGTCACGCCTTGCAGCGAGAGTCTTGAGTCATGTGTGAATTACTGGGCATGAGCGCCAATGTGCCGACCGATATCGTCTTCAGCTTCACCGGGCTGATGCAGCGTGGCGGCGGCACCGGCCCGCACCGCGATGGCTGGGGTATCGCCTTCTACGAAGGTCGCGGCTTGCGGCTGTTCCAGGATCCGGCGGCGAGCGTGGACTCGGAAGTGGCCAGGCTGGTGCAGCGCTACCCGATCAAGAGCGAAGTGGTGATTGGCCATATCCGCCAGGCCAATGTCGGCAAGGTCTGTTTGGCCAATACCCATCCGTTCGTGCGTGAGTTGTGGGGGCGCAACTGGTGCTTCGCCCATAACGGCCAATTGGCGAACTTCCAGCCGACGCCGAGCTTTTATCAGCCGGTCGGTGACACGGATAGCGAGGCGGCCTTTTGCGACCTGCTCAACCAGATCCGCGCGACCTTTCCTGCGCCGGTCGAGGTGGAGATACTCCTGCCCGCGTTGGTCGGTGCCTGCGCCGCTTACCGTAACCAAGGGGTGTTCAATTGCCTGCTGAGTGACGGCGACTGGTTGTTTGCCTTCTGTTCGAGCAAGTTGGCGCAGATTACCCGCCGCGCGCCCTTTGGCCCGGCGCGTTTGAAAGATGTCGACGTGATCGTGGATTTTCAGGCGGAAACCACGCCAAACGATGTGGTGACGGTGCTGGCCACCGAGCCATTGACCGAAAACGAGTGCTGGACCTTGTACCAGCCGGGTGAATGGAGCCTGTGGCGGCGCGGCGAATGCGTGGCCCAGGGGCAAAGTTGAGGAGCTGGGATGTTTAGAAGTTATCTGCGCTTGGCGCTGTTCGCTCTGGGCTTATTACTGGGCGTGCAAGTGCCGGGTTTTATCAACGACTACAGCCAACGCATCGAGGCGCATCGGCTGGAGTCGGAGCAGGGCCTGAAGGGTTTCCGCGAGACGGCCAAGCACTTCTTCAAGGGTGATCTGCATGCGCTGGTGGCGCATTACCAGGCCAGCGATGACCCGGTCTTCAACAGCGATGCCGATAGCCTGAACCTGCTGCTTGATCGCGCCAATTTGCTTGATCGCGAGTGGCTGGCCATGCAAGGCCCTTGGTACGCCAAGGCTTGGCATGTGGTCGCCGCGGCGGATGCTGAGTTGCTGGAAGAAACTTACCAGGGCTACCGCTACCAAGTGCTGCTGGCACCTGAGGCGATTGCTTGGGGCATCGCCTGTGCGTTGCTGCTGGCATGGCTGGTGGAGTGCCTGCTGCTGGGCGCCGGCTGGACCCTGGGCGTGGGGCGCAAGCACAAGATCATCCAGCATGAGCAGCGGCACTGGCGCTGAGCGTGGGGTCGAAGGCTGGGTATAGATATCCAGGGTTAAACGAAACGGGCCCCGTGGGGCCCGTTGTTCATTTGGAAAGAAACTTCATCCCGTCTTCCAGCCCGCGCAAGCTCAGCGGGTACATCTGGTCTTCCAACAGGTCGCGGACGATATTGGTCGAGGCGGTGTAGGTCCAGGTTTCCTTGGGGTAGGGATTGATCCAGATGAGCTTCTTGTATTTCTCCCGGAAACGCTGCATCCAGACGTAACCCGGCTCCTCGTTCCAGTGCTCGACACTGCCACCGGCCTGGGTGATTTCGTAAGGCGCCATGGCCGCATCGCCGACGAACACCACTTTGTAGTCGGGGCCGTATTTATGCAGCAAATCCTGGGTGGAGAAGCGTTCGGAGGTGCGGCGCAGGTTGTTCTTCCACACGGACTCGTAGACGAAGTTGTGGAAGTAGAAGTACTCCAGGTGCTTGAACTCGGTCTTGCAGGCCGAGAACAGCTCTTCGCAAACCTTGACGTGGGCATCCATCGAACCGCCGATGTCGAACAGAATCAGCAGCTTCACGGTGTTGCGTCGTTCCGGGCGCATCTGGATATTCAGCAGGCCGCCATCGCGGGCGGTGAAGTCGATGGTGCCATCCAGATCCAGCTCGTCCTGCGCGCCCTGGCGGGCGAACTTACGCAGACGGCGCAGGGCGACCTTGATGTTGCGCGTGCCGAGTTCGACCTGATCGTCGAGGTTCTTGTACTCGCGCTGATCCCAGACCTTGACGGCCTTGCCCTGACGCTTGCCGGCGTCGCCGACGCGGATGCCTTCCGGGTTGAACCCGCCGGAACCGAACGGGCTGGTGCCGCCGGTGCCGATCCATTTGCTGCCGCCTTCGTGGCGTTCCTTCTGCTCTTCGAGGCGCTTCTTGAACTCCTCGATCAGCTTGTCCAGGCCGCCAAGGGACTGGATATTCGCCCGTTCCTCGTCCGTCAGCAGGCGTTCGAACTCTTTGCGCAGCCATTCATCGGGGATGAGCGCTTCGATGTGCTGATTGAGGTTTTCCAGGCCCTTGAAGTAGGCGCCGAAGGCCCGGTCGAACTTATCGAAATGCCGTTCGTCCTTGACCAGGATAGTGCGGGCCAGGAAGTAGAACTCGTCCATATCGGCGAACACGATGTTGTGTTTCAGCGCGTTGATCAGGTCGAGCAGCTCACGCACCGAGACCGGTACCTTGGCGGCGCGCATTTCGTTAAACAGGTTGAGCAGCATGGCTGCGCCCTCGTGAATTCGTCTGAGTGCGGCGCTAGGAGCGCCGCTCCAATGGCAGGCCATCGTTGATGGCATACCAGTCGGCC
>JBOICE010000052.1:0-18204 GCA_050739815.1 Pseudomonas sp.
GGCCGCACCTGCGGCTCCAGTCGATAACGCTCACGGTCATAGGCCAAGTAGTACTTGTTGACCGCGTTGACGTAACTGACCGCGCCCATTCCCACCTGCTCCATGGCAATACGTTCGACCTGGAAGAACCATTGATTAGGGTTCAGCCCCCGGCGCCGGGCCTCGGCCCGAAAGCCTTGCACGCGCTGGGGACCGAGGTTGTAGGCCGCCAAGACAAAGGCCATGCGCTCGCGCTCATTGATCTGCGCGCTCTTGAAGAAATTGCGCCGCAGCATGGCCAAGTACTTGGCGCTAGCCTGCACATTGCCGTCCAACACCTGCACATTACCGACCCCAACGCTACGCGCTGCCGCCGGAGTGATTTGCATCAGCCCTGTAGCACCGCCGGCGCCACGCGCCCCAGGGTTCATGGTCGACTCTTTGAAGGCCAGCGCGGCCAGCGCCAACCAATCGAAGTCGTTTTGCTCGGCATAGCGCTGCAACACTGGGCGGACTTTTTCCAGACGCTGCCGATCGGCCCGCGCCAGCGGGTAATGGACTTGGTATAGACGTCGATAGACACGTTGAAACACCGCGTCTTGGTCCGTGGGGCTGCGATAAGTCGTGAGGAAACGGTCAATGCTGGCGCGCAGCATGGGCGCATCACGGCGCACGAACCAGTTGATGTCACTCTCGTTGCTCAGTACCAGATGACGCTCAATGCGCAGCTTCGGCATGACCTTGAGCCAGCGCTCGGCAATCGGTTGCTCGACCGCAGTCAGGGTAAAGATGCCGGCCTGGACCATCTCCAACACATCCTCTACCGCCAGGCTGGGGTCAACCCACTCGACCACGATCGGCGCCAGTTTGCGTTGCGCCAATTTCTGGTTCACCGCACGCAACGCCTCGGCAGCGGCACTGCCCGCCGGCAATGCCAGACTGCGACCTGCCAGTTGTTCCAGGCGCTGGTAACGCCGCTCCCCCTGACGGCCAACCAATACCAACGGCACATCATTGCGAATCGCCACACTCGGGCTGACATCCTGCCCACTGCGCACACTCAATAATTCGCCGGGAACCACCAGATCGCCTTCGCCTCGCTGCAAAGCCCCAAGTAACTGATCTTTGGCCTTCGGGATGATTTTCAGAGTCAGGGTACGGCCATCATGAGCATTGCTGTTGAGGTATTGCTCGAAAGCTCGCAGGCGGTGATATTCGACGCCAATCGCCTGCCCTTTGACCTCTCCAGAACTGTTGCGGCTCTGATTGACCAATACGCGCAATACCCTGCTGCTACGGATCTGCCCCAGATCGCGGGCGTCGCTCGGCTGCTGCCAGCCTTCCGGTGGCCCAACCAAGCGCGCAGCCGCCGGTAACGGCAGCAGCGCCAGCAGGCAGAACAGAAGCAGCAGCGATCGCGTCATCAAGTCTCCAGAAGAGGGCCGGGTTGGTCGCAGCCAGCCTGAGCGCCTGAGAGCTCTGCGCCCGGGACAAGTTCCCGGCGCGCGCGGGGCGCGGAGGTTCGCATAGCTCGCCTGCAGATGCCAGCCTCAGCATGTATTCGACATTAACAACAATAGCTAAGCATCTGTAATTATTGATTTTATTTATTAGAAAACAGCTCTGTTATGCTGCACCGCTCAGCACCGAGGTAGCACCATGCAGCTCATCGACATCGGCGTCAATCTGACCCACGCCAGCTTCGCGCAGAAGCATGAAGCAGTCCTCGCTCGCGCCTATGAAGCAGGCGTTACTCAGTTGGTGCTGACAGGCACCAGCCTGGAAGGCAGCGAACAAGCACTTGCGCTCTGCCGCCAATGGGATGAAACCGGCACGCGGCTGTTCTGCACCGCCGGCATTCATCCGCATGACGCCAGCAGTTGGAACAGCACCAGCGCAAGCCAGTTGAGCGCCTTGCTGCAGGAGCAAGAAGTGCGTGCCGTGGGCGAGTGCGGGCTGGACTTCAACCGCGATTTTTCACCACGCCCACAACAGGAAAAAGCCTTGGAAGAGCAACTGGCGCTGGCCGTAGAGCTACAGCTGCCGGTGTTCCTGCACGAACGAGAGGCCGACCAACGCCTGCTTGAAATACTGCGCGACTACCGTGATCGCCTACCGGCGGCGGTGGTGCATTGTTTTACCGGCGAGAAACGCGCGCTGTTCAACTATCTCGATTTGGACCTGCACATCGGCATCACCGGCTGGATCTGCGACGAGCGCCGCGGCACTCATCTGCATCCATTGCTGCGGGAAATTCCCACGGGGCGGCTGATGCTGGAAAGCGATGCGCCCTTTTTGCTACCGCGCAGCCTGCGCCCGAAACCCAAGAACGGGCGTAACGAACCCGCCTTTCTGCTCGCAGTGCTGCACGAAATCGCCCGCCACCGAGGGGAAACCCCGGAGCAGGTGGCCGAGCACACGAGCGCTTGCGCCCGCACCTTTTTCGCCCTGCCCGCGATCGCCAACGCCTAGGCTGCAACCATCCTCAGCGGGCCATTGAGCCGACACGAAGCCAGGCCCCTCGCGATGCCATCTTGCTGGGCTGCTGCTTCTTTTCAGTAGCCCCGATCGCGCCAGGCCCGTCATAAGCCAGCCGCCGCGTAAACCGCAACGGCCGCCTAAACTCTCTGCAAACCTCCCGAGGATTGCATCATGGCTAGACACCGCCCCAACCTGCTGACCTGGCAATGGCGCCGCTACGCCGCCGCCCACCGCAACCCGACCAACCTGATCGTGCATCTGATCGCCGTGCCGCTGTTTATCCTGGCCAGCGCGGTGCTGCTGTCCGCCCTGTTCCAGCTTGACGTGCTGCAGCTGGTCCTGGGCGTGATCGGCCTGCTCGCGGCCCTGGCGCTGCAAGCCCATGGCCACCGCCTGGAAGCCAAGGTCCAGGAGCCGTTCAGCGACACGACCGATGCTGTACAGCGCCTGTTGCTCGAGCAGTTTTTCACCTTCCCGCGCTTTGTCCTCAATGGCGGCTGGTGGCGCGCCTGGAAAACCCGCCAGCGGCATTGAGCGCGGCCGTGCAGCCGGGCCGACTAACCGAACACCGAGACGGTCTGCCGACTCAGCGCGATCAGTTCGCCATCCGGGCTCCAGAGCCCGGCGGCGATATGGCCGTAGCCATCAATGGCGTGCTCGATCTGTGCGTGGTACTGGCACCAATCGAAGGTACTCAGCGTTGGCGTCGGCTGCACGAACTCGATGGTCCAGGTCAGCGAACTCCCAGGCGCCGGGGTGCGCAAGTGCGACAACACAGCCGGCGGCCAGGCATCGACCAAGGCCAGAAGATGAGCCACATCGACCTCTTCAGCTTGGGTCTCACCCCGTAACCGCACCCATCCCCCCATTTCCCGCGCGGGGTTATTGGTAAACGGCATGCCGCCAACCCCCCAGCGCATGGCCAGAAAACGCGTGAACTCCGGGGTCACGCCGGCGATATAGGGCAGTTCCTGGCACTCCTCAGCGGGTTTGATCGCGGGTGCGGGGTCAGCCACCACCTTGATTACCGAATCGCGCGAAGCGCCGAAGCTGCCCTGCACCAAGGTCACGACCTGGCCATTCTGCTTGGCACGACCGAGCACCTGACTGACCGCCTTGCCTTCACGCAGCACCTCCACCTCAAGGCTCACCGGCGTATCGACGGCGAGTGGCCCGACAAAGGAGATCGACAACGAACGCACCGGGCGTCCTGCCGGCACCTGCGCGCGCATGGCTTCGTACACCAACATCGCCGCCACCCCACCAAAGCACGCGCGGCCCTGACCCCACTGGCTCGGCACCACAATGGACTGGGGATTGGCGCCAATGGTTTTAACCAACTCAGAAAAGATCATGCTTGCCTCAAACCTAAAATGCGTCAGCGATCTTAGGGGATAGGTCACAGCTGGCGGTAGCTCTCCAAGGCGCCGGTTAGGCCAATTCAACGGGGAAAATGGACAGCCCGGTAAACCAGCTGGGCAAGCGGCCTGCAAAATATTGCGGCAACGGCAATAGCGCCTGATCGGGCAGTTGTCAGGGGCGGTCACCCGCCACGGACAGGTGATCGATAAGCACAGGCTCAGCGCTCAGTGCGCGTCAGACGCCAGGGCAAAGCGCGCCGCAGTTGCGCCAGTCGTTGCCGCAGTTCGCCCGGCGCGGCCCCATGACCGGCGTAGCGCTGCGCCTCGAACGCGGCGGCGAACGCACGAATGGTCTCGGCCTGCGCCGGCAATGCCTGCGCCGCGCGCTCGGCAAAGGCCCGAGCACCCTCGCCCGCGGCGCGGTGCAAGCCATGCCGCACGAGCAGTCGCTCAAAGTGCCGATAGAGGCGCTGCTGCAGATCGCGCTCACGGCGCCAAGGTTTGAAGAGCAGTAGCGCAAGCGACCCGAGCAACAGCCCGCCACCGCCCACCAACGCCAGCACCAGATCGCGCGCATCCAAACGACCAAACCAGTGCTGAAACAGCTGGAGCTGCTGCTCGCCCTGATAGCCCAATACCCAGCGCTGCCAGCCGTAATTGAGGTTATCCCAGCCCAGCCGCAGTTGGTTCAGCCAGCCGATATTGCGATACCGCAGCGGCGACAACGGCGAGCCTTCGAGAAAACTCTGCTCTCCGGCCAGCGCCTGCTCCAGCCCCTGCTCGATACGCTCCGGGGCCACCTGAAAGGTCGGGTCGACACTGACCCAACCCTGCCCCGGCCGCCAGTATTCGACCCAGGCATGGGCATCGAATTGCCGTACCTGCAGGTAATTTCCGGCAGCCCCCAACTCACCGCCCTGATAACCCGCCACCACCCGCGCCGGTATCCCGGCCGCACGCAGCACGAACGTCATGGCCCCGGCGTAATGCGCGCAGAAGCCACTGCGTGTGCGAAACAGGAACTCATCGATGCTGTCGGTCCCAACCGGCGGTGGCCGCAGGGTGTAAGCATAGGGCTCACGGTTGAAATGCATCAGCAGCGCCTGCACCAATGCCTGCGGCTCTGGATATTGGCGTTTGAGCTCCAGCGCCCATGCCCGGCTGCGTGGATCACCCTGCTCCGGCAACTGCAAGGCATGGCGCCAACCACTGCCAAGGGCCTGAGGCTCGCGCAAGGCCTGCGGCCAGGAAGTCACCCGGTAGAGCAACGTTTGCTCCACTGGCTGTCGCCGCTCCAGACGAAAATCACCCAGCAGCCGGGTCTGGGCTAAATCCGTCGTCGCCACATCGAGGCTGAATAACCAGGACCGCGCACTAGGCTGCATGATGATGCTGTAACTCAGCGGCTCACCGCGCTTTTCCCAGCTGGGTGGAGTGGCTGACTGGCCCGCGCCGGACTGCGACCAACGCCGACCATCGAAGCGCTCAAGGGTCAGGGCGCGCCAATACAGCTGGTTACGCGGCGGCACTGCGCCGTCAAAGCTGGCGCGAAAAGCCAACTCGCTGGAGCGGCTCAATTCGGCAATATCACCCGGCGCCATGCTGTCGGAAAGCCCGGTAACGCCCTGGTCGCTCGGCAACGGCAGCGACCACAACGGCCCCAGCCGCGGGAAGAACACGAATAGCAGCAACATCAAGGGCAATGCTTGCAGGAGTAACCCACCCGCCAGACGCACCGTCGGCCAAGGGCGCATGGCGAACGCGCTTTGTTGCAACCCGATCAGTGCCGCCAGCAGCGCGGTGACCGGCAGTAGGCTGAACAGCGCAGCAAGCACGCTGTCGTCGAACAAGTAGGCGCTAGCCACTGCGAAAAAACCGAGCAGGATCAGCACCAACGCATCGCGTCGCGTGCGCATTTCCACCAACTTGAGTATGAAGGCGGCGATCAACAGCACCACCCCGGCATCCAGGCCAAGCAAACTGCCGCGCGAAAGCAATACCCCGCAACCGGCGCCCACCGCCAACGCCGTCTTGGCCCACGCGTTCGGGTAGCCCACGCGCATGCGAAAGATCTGGATGCGCCAGGCCGCGCAGCCCAGCCACAAGCCGATGGTCCACAGCGGTAAATGCGCCAAATGCGGGACGATCACCAACGCCTGGGCCACCAGCAGCCAGGTCAGGCTGAGCCGTGGAATCGGCTGGGCCGCACTCATGGCTGATCCAACCGCCGGTCGAAGACCCTACCAACCTTCTCCCTGCGCCCGGCAGAGGGCAAGGTCAGCGGAGGCTCGGCGAATAACGCCAAGGCGCGCAGGCAGGCTTCGCGATGGCTGTCACCGCTGTCCGGCGCCAGCACGTTACCAGGCAGCCTGAGCGCGAAGGGTTGCTGGCGCGCCGATAGCTGCAAGACCCAGTGGCAAAGCAGCGACAGGCGCGCCTCCACGTCACCTTGCAGGGCCGCGAAGTCCAGCCACAACTCACGCCCGGCCAGTGCCGAAAAATCCTTGACCAGCAAACCCTGCCCGCGGGAATAGGCTTTCCAGTGCAAACGTCGCTTGGAGTCGCCCGGCTGGTAGCTTTTCAAGCCTTGGAAGTCATCCGCACCCAGTCCGAGGGTCCGGGCGCCGTCATCCTCATCGTCCTTGTTGACACCGGCGGCCAGTGGCAACTCACCCGCGAGCGGACGCGGATAGACCAGCAGTGCCTGATCCAGATCGACCCAGCTCCAGGCCACCAGAATGCCCAAGGGGAACCGACTCTCCACCCGCAAGCGTCCCGGCTGGAGCCAGCCACGGTGCAACGCCGGCTGACTCAGTTCACACTCGCTGACACCCTCTTGCGCCACATCCAGCGCCTGCAGTTCGGCCGGCGGCCAGCCCAGGGCAATGGCTTGATGCGCACGACCGCTACTGGCCAGACGCACCCGAAAACGCGCCTGCTCCCCGACAAACACTGCGGCGCCACCGGCGGCGAGCAGCGTGAGCCCCGCCAGATTGCGGTAGGTATGCAGGATGGCGACGATAAAGACCGAGGCCAAGAGGAAGGTCAAGCCATAGGCCAGGCTGTTCTGGTAATTGATCGCCGCCAGCAGCATCAGCCCCAATGCCAAACCGAAAGCGGCACCGATGCGGGTCGGAATGATAAAAATCCGCCGCTGGGTCAAGCGCACGCTGGCCGCTGGTGGAATCCGCCGCACCAACCAACGCTGCCAGCGGGTTTTCAACAACGCCTTCAAAGTGCCGGCACTTCGCGCAGCAGCCACTGAACTAACGCGCCGCCGCCATGCCCGGCCGGGTCGGCCCGCTCGCGTAGCCGATGGCCAACCACTGACGGCAGCACCACCTGCACATCTTCTGGAATCACATACTCGCGCTCGGCCAGGAAGGCCCAGGCACGCGCCGCCGCCAGCAAGGCCAAACTGGCGCGCGGCGATAAGCCCCAGGCGAACTGCGGTTGTGTCCGGGTGGCTTCCACCAGGCGCAGCACATAGTCCACCAGCGCATCGCTGATACGGACCTTAGGTACTTCGGCCTGCAGCGTCGCCAGTTCGACATGGCTGAGAATCGCCGCGAGACGCGGCAACAGCTCGCGGCGAGCCTCGCCCAACAGCAAGGCTTTTTCCGCCGCCTTGGCCGGGTAGCCGAGCGACAGGCGCATCAGAAAACGATCGAGCTGCGACTCCGGCAAGGCGAAGGTGCCACCCTGACTGACCGGATTTTGCGTGGCGATCACAAAAAACGGTTCCGGCAGCGGACGGGTTGCACCCTCGATGGTCACCTGGCCCTCCTCCATCGCCTCCAGCAATGCGCTTTGGCTCTTTGGCGTGGCCCGGTTGATTTCATCGGCCAGCACCAGCTCGGCGAAGATCGGCCCGGCATGGAAGACGAACTGCCCGGTGTCCTTATCGAACACCGAGGTGCCGAGGATGTCGCCGGGCAACAAGTCGGAAGTGAACTGGATACGCTGGAAGCTTAAGCCGAGCACCTTGGCCAGCGCATGGCTGAGGGTGGTCTTGCCCATCCCCGGCAGGTCTTCGATCAACAAATGCCCGCGCGCCAGCAGACACGTCAGCGCCAAGCGCACCTGGGGCTCCTTGCCAAGCAGCACCTGATTCACTGCGTGCAGACAGGCATTCAGTTTTGTGTGCATGCCACTCTCCTCAAGACAGGGTCCGATGCTACTGTGCGGTACCGTGGCGGCATAGCCTCTGTAATTTTTGCTGACGAAACTTGTGAACTCGCGATGACCCAGGCCAAGACCCGACGCCCAGCAACAACCTAGAATCAGGGTCTACCCAACTCCGGAGGATGCCATGAACGACTCCGCCCCCCGCGATTGGCATGCGCACCCCGCTCAGTACAGCCTGCAACAGCTCGAGGCCAGCGACACGGGCCTGAGCAGCACCGAAGCCGAACGCCGGCTCGCCATCTACGGTCCCAATCGGCTACCAGAACGCCCCGAGGCCGGGCCGTTGAAGCGCTTCGCGCTGCAGTTCCACAACCTCCTGATCTACGTGCTGTTGGCCGCCACCCTGGTCACTCTGGCGATCGGTGAATGGCTGGACAGCGCGGTGATCTTCGGCGTGGTACTGATCAATGCCATCGTCGGTTTCATCCAAGAGGGCAAGGCGCAACACGCGATGCGCGCCATCCAGAAACTGCTCACCCTTGACAGCCGGGTGCGCCGCGACGGCACGGTGCAGAGCCTGCCGGCCGAACTGCTGGTGCCCGGCGACCTGCTGATTTTGGAGGCCGGCGACCGAGTGCCGGCCGATCTGCGCCTGCTGGAAACCCGCGACCTGCGCATCGAGGAAGCCGTCCTGACCGGCGAATCGCTCCCCGCGGAGAAGCAGCCCGACCCAGTCGCCAGCGATGTCAGCCTCGGCGACCGCCGCAGCATGGCCTACTCCGGCACCTTGGTCAGCGCCGGCAGCGGCTGCGGCGTGGTGGTGGCCACCGCCGGGCATACCGAGCTGGGACGAATCAGCCATATGCTCGGCTCCGTGGTCAGCCTGCAGACTCCGCTGCTGACGGACATGGCGCGCTTCGCCCGGCACCTGACGCTGA
The DNA here is from genome assembly GCA_050739815.1 of Pseudomonas sp. GTDB lineage: Bacteria > Pseudomonadota > Gammaproteobacteria > Pseudomonadales > Pseudomonadaceae > Aquipseudomonas. Next base: position 8,888 of record JBOICE010000052.1, read on the forward strand.
TCATCCTTGGCCTGGCCCTGATCACTTTCGCTTTCGGCGTGCTGCTGCGCGGCTACAGCCCCCAGGACATGCTGCTGGCGGCGGTCGGCCTGGCCGTCGCGGCGATTCCCGAAGGCCTGCCGGCGGTGCTGACGATCATTCTCGCCCTCGGCGTGCAGCGCATGGCCAGACGCAAGGCGATCATCCGCCGCCTGCCGGCGGTCGAAAGCCTCGGCGCGGTGACGGTGATCTGCTCGGACAAGACCGGCACCCTGACCCGCAACGAAATGACCGTGCAGCAGGTGTTCACCGCAGCCCACCGCTACCGGGTCGATGGTGTCGGCTATGCCCCGCAAGGCAGCATCCAGTGCGACGATGACCTGCTCTGCCCGCTAGGCAGCGCCGATGACCTGCACGAACTGGCCCGCGCCGGTCTGCTGGCCAACAGCGCGACGCTGTGCCTGACCGAGCAAAGCTGGTGCATCACCGGCGACCCCACCGAAGCGGCGCTGCTGACCCTGGCCGGTAAGCTGGGCCTGGAGCACGAGCATGAGGCCCGCCACCTGCCACGGGTCGATGCGATCCCTTTCAGCTCGGAACGGCGTTGCCTGGCCAGCCTGCACCATGACCATGCCGGGCATGGGCTCATCTACCTGGTCGGTGCTCCCGAGCAACTGCTGGACGTGTGCAACCAGCAGTGGCGCGATGGCCGCCCCGAGCCTATCGACCCGCGTCACTGGCACCAGGCCCTGGCCAGCGGAGCCAGCCAGGGCCTGCGCATGCTCGGCCTGGCCCTGCGGCCGCTGCCGGCGCCGCAGCACGAACTCGAGTACGAGGACCTGGATGGCGATTTCGTGCTGCTCGGCCTGGTCGGCATGCTCGACCCGCCCCGCGAAGAGGCGATCCGTGCCATCGCCGAGTGCCACAGTGCCGGCATCGCGGTGAAGATGATCACCGGCGACCATGCCGACACGGCCAATGTCATCGCCCAGCGCCTCGGTCTGGGTGGCGGCGCGCCATTGACCGGCATGGAACTGGACCGCCTCAGCGATGAAGAACTGGACGCGCGGCTGGCGCACACCACGGTGTTCGCCCGTACCAATCCGGCGCACAAGCTGCGCCTGGTGCAGCGCCTGCAGGCCGGCGGTGCACGGGTGGCGATGACCGGCGATGGGGTCAACGACGCACCGGCGCTCAAGCGCGCCGATATCGGCGTGGCCATGGGCATCAAGGGCACCGAGGTGGCCAAGGAGGCGGCGCAGATGGTGCTGGCCGACGACAACTTCGCCACCATCACCCACGCCGTCGAGGAAGGTCGCAGGGTCTACGACAACCTGAAGAAGTCGATCATCTTCATCCTGCCCACCAATTGCGGTCAGGCCCTGGTCCTGCTCATCGCCATCGCCATGGGCCTGACCCTGCCGATCACCCCGTTGCAGATCCTTTGGGTGAACATGATCAGCGCGGTGACCCTGGCCCTGGCGCTGGCCTTCGAGTTGGCCGAGGAGGACCTGATGCTGCGCCCGCCACGGGATCCGCGCATGCCTCTGCTGACCTCGCGGCTGCTCTGGCGGGTGCTGTTCATCGCCATCCTGATGACGATGGCCAGTCTCGGCCTGTTCCTCTACACCCAGCACCTGGGGTGGAGCCTGGAAAGCAGCCGCACCCTGGCGGTCAACGCCCTGGTCGCCAGCGAGATCGGCTACCTGTTCAGCAGCAGGCGCCTGGAGGGCCCGGCCCGCTTCGGCTGGCGCGACAACCCGATGGTCTGGAGCATGGTCCTGTTGCTCTGTGGGCTGCAGTTGGCGTTCAGCCATTGGACCGTGCTGCAACAGCTGTTCGGCACCGCGGCGCTGCCATTAGCTGCCTGGGGCTGGTGCCTGCTGGTCGCGGTGGGGATCTGCGCGCTGGTCGAGCTGGAGAAATATCTCATGCGCCGGCTGTGCGCCTGAGGAGGACGCCCTGGTGCGCCCTTTCAGAGCGGCCGCGTCATCTCGAAGCTGTCGCGCGTGTGGCAATAGGCGCGGTTTCCCAGACGCCCAACCAGATCCAGCTTCTGCGGATCGATCCGGCCGTGCTCATCCAAGACCCGCTCATCGATATGCGCCAACAGCACACGGGCGAAGATCAGATAACAGTTCGGGTTACCCAGTGGATACGGCTGCACCTCGGCCACGGCACATTCGAACGCCACCGCCGCGCCAGCCACCCGTGGTGGCTTGATCCGGCTGGCCGGCACAGTGTCGATACCACAGTGTTCGAACTCACTGACGCCATGGGGCAGATGCGCCGCACTGGCGTTCATGGCCTCGGCCTGATCGGCCGAAACCAGTTGGATCACCAGCTCGCCGGTGTCCTGCACGTTGCGCAGGGTGTCCTTGAGGCTGCCATTGTCACGCGTGCCGACATTGACCATCAGGGTCGGCGGCTCGTCGCTGATCACTTGGAAAAAGCTGAACGGGGCCAGATTACTCACGCCGTCTTTCGACAAGGTGGAAACCCAGGCGATGGGCCGCGGCGTGACTGTCGAGGCCAGCCAACGGTAAGTCTCCAACGGGCTCAGGGTGGCAAAATCGAGTTGCATCAACACCTCTCTGGATCTGAAAGCCGTACCGCCACAAGCCAAACCGCCAGCCTTGTCCGCACACGCGGCGCAGGCCGCCGTCTCACGCGCCAGCTTCGAAGTGAACTGCCAGGACGTCACACCTACCGTGCTGTCCAGCACGGTGGCACAACTTCAGTGGGGTTATCAGCGCACTGAATACACCCTTGGTGTACGCGGCTGTAAAAAGCAGGCGGTTTACATCACCTATTGCCCGCACCCAGAAACCTGCAATGCGATAAGTGAGACGGCCCGGGTAGGCGGCTATTCAAACCTACAACACCCCGATCGGCCGGCCGCGGGCCTGATCAGGGTGTTTCGCGCCAGCGCTCTCAACGCCCAGCGCGCGACTCGCTGATGTAGTAGCGGGCCTTTTGCGCTTTAGCTGCGCAACCTTCAAACGCCTCGAACTGCTGCTGGGTCTTTGCCGCCGTGAGCAGCGAAAGGGCTTTCGAATAGCTCACGGTACCGGCAAAACCTTCCGCCTTGGCGAGGTCCAGCTCCTGCCAGGCGCTATCCAGTTGATTGCCACAGCTATCCCGATAGGCCGTTTTACCGGCGCAACCGGCCAATGCCAAGACTATCAGGGGTAAGCAGATCCAAGCTTTCATCGATATCGCTCCTCGGGAAGGGAAAACTACAAGAGTCTAGTCCGTCAGTAGGACGCTGCGGAACCGGAAAAGTGCAGTTCGTGACGCAACCGGCAACCGCTCGTTAGCTTGGCCGTATAACCGAGCGCGGTGGCTATCAAAGTCTGTAACCAGCGGCTAACGCAACGGCGGGCGGTGCATCACGTCGACTAAGCCTTGTTTTAACCTGACCCGCCTTGGCGCAACCGGAGAGCGCGCGTATGGTTTAAGTCATCAGGAGCCTGCCGGGCTCAAGTGTCCAGAGGACAGGTGCAAACCCGACAGCCTCCCAGGCTATGGGGGATAGGCAATGAGCAAACGAGTAGCCTTAGTTTTGGGATCGGGGGGCGCACGCGGTTACGCGCATATCGGCGCAATCGAAGAGTTGGAACGGCGCGGCTACGATATCGCCTGTATCGCCGGCTGTTCGATGGGCGCGGTGATAGGTGGAATCTATGCCACCGGCAAACTGAAAGAATACCGCGAGTGGATCGAGAGCCTGGACTACCTGGATGTGCTGCGCCTGCTCGACGTCAGTTTCCGCCTGGGTGCCATCCGCGGCGAGAAGGTGTTTGGCAAGATTCGCGAGATCGTCGGCGAGATCAATATCGAAGACCTGAAGATTCCCTACACCGCCGTCGCCACCGACCTGACCAACCAGCAGGAAATCTGGTTCCAGGAAGGCTGCCTGCACCAGGCCATGCGTGCCTCGGCGGCAATTCCAAGCCTGTTCACACCGGTCATCCAGGGCAAGCGTATGCTGGTCGATGGCAGCCTGCTCAATCCCCTGCCAATAGTCCCGGTCGTCTCCAGCCACTGCGACCTGATCATCGCCGTCAACCTCAACTCGACCAACCAACGGCACTACCAGCTACCGGTGATCGAGCGCCCGCCGGCGATCAAGAGCCGCATAGACTTGCTGATGGGCTCTCTCGGCGCGCGCCTGCCCTTCCTGCGCAAAACCGAGGACAATGGCGAGGAACTACTGCTGCTGGAAGAACAAGCTCTGTCCACAGGCACAACCCCCCAAAACCCCTGGCTCGGCGAACCACGGCCCGCAACACAAGCGAACGGCGCCCCCAAGTCTGCCAGCGGTTCGCGAGTAGCCGAGACCGGCGGCCCGGCATCGCTGCTGGAGCTGGTCAACCAAAGCTTCGAGGTGATGCAGACGTCGTTGGCGCAGTACAAGATTGCCGGCTATCCACCGGATATCCTGATCAACGTGCCCAGGCGGGTCTGCCGCTTCTTCGAGTTCTACAAGGCACCGGAGTTGATTCAACTGGGTCGACAAATCACCAGCGACACCTTGGACAAATACGAATCGGGTGACTGAAGCGATCGCACCGGAGAGGGGCCGATCAGCCCCTCAGCGCTCGCGCAAGCGGTAACCGACTCCCGCCTCGGTGCTGATGAAGCGGGGATTGGCGGGATCATCCGCCAATTTTTGCCGCAGATGACCGACCACCACGCGCAGGTAGTGGCTGTCCTCGACATGGGTGGGTCCCCAGATGTCCTTCAACAGCTGCTGCTGGGTCACCACCCGCCCGGCATGCTGCGCCAACTGCGCCAGCACCGCGTACTCCTTGCGCGTCAGGCTGATTTCAGCGCCGTCTAAGGTGACCCGGCGGTAGGCAAAATCGACACTCAGCGGGCCAATCGTCACCACCGATTGTGGGCTGTCACCGGCTTGCACCTGACGCAGCAACGCCCGGATGCGGGCCAGAAACTCCTGGATACCGAAGGGCTTGGTTACGTAATCATTCGCGCCGCTGTCCAGCGCCTGGACTTTCTCGGCCTCACCGGCGCGCACGGAAAGAATCAACACCGGCACCGGCGACCATTCGCGCAGCTCCTTGAGTACGCTATGGCCGTCCATGTCCGGCAGGCCGAGATCGAGCACCAGCAGGTCCGGTTTGGACAACGCAGCCTGCGCCAAACCCTCGGTGCCGTTGCCGGCCTCGATAACCTTGTAGCCCTGAGCGGCCAAGCTGATGCGCAAGAACTTGCGAATCTGCGGCTCATCGTCGATGACCAGAACGGTCGGTTGGTTGGTCGTCATATTTCTCGATTCATAGGGTGCTGGTGAGCGTGGTGAACCGCAGCATTAGCTATGGGTGCGGTAGTCAGCGCACCCTACAGAGGTAGGCCGAATAAAGCGCTTGCGATTTATTCGCCGGACACCCCCCGGCTACGGATGACGCCATGCGTCATTCGCCCAACGGTTCTTCTTCCTGCTGCGGCTGCGGCAGCAGTGGCAAATGCAGGGTCAGGCTAGCGCCGCGCCCGTCCAGCCCCTCACCCACCGTCACCCGCCCACCGTGGGCACCGAGCATGCCCTGGCAGATCGCCAGGCCCAACCCGGTGCCCTGGCCGCCGCGGTCGCCCCTGGCCGCCGTGTAGAACATATCGAAGATCTTCTCCCGCTCCGCCTCGGGTATCCCCGGGCCTTGATCGCTGACGGCGATGCGCAGCTCGTCGCCCTGCGCCTGTACCTCGACGCGCAGGCGGCCATTGGCCGGCGAGAAGCGCGCGGCGTTTTCCAGCACATTGACCAATGCCTGCTCGATCAGGGCCGCATGCACATACAGCAGCGGCAACTCGGCCGGCACGGCGGTTTCCACCGCCAGCGGCGCCAGCACCGGGCGCAGCCGCTGCAAGGCGCTGGCGACTATATCCACCGGCGCCACCCAGTCGCGCGCGAGCTTGAGCCCGCCGTGGCCCAGGCGGGTCATGTCCAGCAGGTTCTGGATATAACGGTCGAGCCGTTCGGCCTCGTCGCGGGTGCTCTCCAGCAACTCGCGGCGGTCTTGCGCGCCGATCTGGCCGTCCAGCGTCAACAGGCTGTCGATCGCCCCGCGCATGGCGGTCAGCGGCGTGCGCAGGTCGTGGGACACCGAGGCCAGCAACGCGCTGCGCAACTGCTCGGTCTCCCCATGCAGGCGCGCGGCCTCCAGATCCTCGGCCAGTTGCGCGCGGGCCAGGGCCTGGGCCAGCGGCTGGCCGAGGGCGGCGAGCAGGCGGCGCTGCTCCTGGGACAAGGGGCGCTCGTCCTTGGGGCTGACGCCGAGCAGCGCCAGCGGGCCGTCCTCGCCGGACAGCGGCCACCACCACCAGCGCCCGCTGGGCAGGGTGTCGGTACCCAGTCCCGCCGGCTGGTCGTGCTGCCAGGCCCAGTCGGCGGCCACCCACTCGTTGTCGCTGAGCGTGCGTCGAACGCCCGCCTCCAGCTTCCAGGCGCCATCGGCGCCACGCCCGAGCAGGCTGATCTCCAGCTCGCTCCAATGGGCCAACTGCTGGACGGCCGCGCTCAGCACCGCCTGGCGGTCGGTGGCGGCGGTCAGCTTGCGCGACAGCTCGAGCAAGACGCTGGTTTCGCTCTGGGTCAGGCGCAAGACCTCCAGCTGGCGCCGCTGACGGGCGGCGAGGTTGCCAGTGAGTGCGGCCATCAACAGGAAGAACAGCAGAGTCAGCACGTCTTCCTGACGCTGGATAACGAAGGAGAAGATCGGTGGGATGAACAGGAAGTCGTAGGCCAGAAACGACAGCGCCGCACAGGCCAGTGCCGGACCCAGGCTACTGCGCACCGCCACCAGCAGCACGGCGGCGAGGAACACCAGGGAGATATTCGGCAGTTCGAGAACGCGGGAAACGCCCCAGGCCAAGGCGGTGGCCGCCAGCGCGGCGAGCGCGGCCAGCAGGTAATCCTTGAGCACCAGCGGCGGGCGCTGGCGGCGGGCCGGCGGTTGCTCGCTGCCGCTATCCAGCACGCTGATTTCCAGGCCCCGGCCTTGGCGCAGCAGGCGTGTGGCGAGGCCGCCGCCGAACCAGCGGCGGCGCCAGGTCTGCCGGCTGCGGCCGACCAGCAGCAGAGTGGCGCGGCGCTCGCCGGCATGCCGGATCAGGGTCTTGGCCACTTCGCCAGCGCGCAGCACCACCACCTCGCCGCCGAGGCGCTCGGCCAGTTGCTGGGCGGCCTGCAGACGCAGGCGCGCAGGCTCATCGCGCAGTCCGCCGGTATCCACATGCACCAGGCTCCAGGGCAGATGACGGCGCTCGGCCACCCGGCTGGCGTGACGCACCAGGCGCTCGGCGTGCTCGTCGCCGTCCACTGCCACCAGCAGGCGGCCGCGTACGCTCGGTGCGTCCTGGCCGATCAGCCGGTAGCGCTGATTGAGGTCGGCATCCACCCGCGCGGCGGCGGTCTGCATCGCCAGTTCGCGCAGCGCGGTGAGGTTGGTCTGACTGAAGAAGGCATCGATCGCCGCCCGCGCCTGTTCCGGCACATAGACCTTGCCCTCGCGCAGGCGCTCCAACAGCTCGCGCGGCGGCAGGTCGATCAGCAGCAGCTCGTAGGCCTCCTGCAGCACCCAGTCCGGCACCGTCTCGCGCACCTGCACGGCGGTGATGTCGCGAATCTGGTCGTTGAGGCTCTCCAGATGTTGCACGTTGACCGTGGTGTAGACGTCGATACCGGCGGCCAGCAGCTCCTGGATGTCCTGCCAGCGCTTGGCGTGGCGGCTGCCGGGGGCGTTGGTGTGGGCCAGCTCGTCCACCAGCACCAGCTTCGGCGGTTTGGCCAGCAGGCCATCGAGGTCCAGCTCGGCCAGCTTGATGCCGCGGTACTCGCTGCGCTTGAGCGGCTGCTGCGGCAGGCCGGCAACCAGCGCTTCGGTCTCCGCGCGGCCGTGGGTCTCGACCACCCCGACGCGCAGGTCGACGCCTTGGCGCAGCTGCGCCTGCGCCGCCAGCAGCATGGTGTAGGTCTTGCCTACCCCCGGCGCGGCGCCGAGAAAGACTTTGAGCCGGCCACGGCCGCCACGGTGTTCCAGATCGGGCGGTAGATCCGCCAGAAAAGCATCGGCGCGGCCGGCATCACTCATCGATGGATTCCCTCGAGGGCTAGGTTAAGCGCCAACACGTTGACCACCGCGGCCCCCACCAACGGACGCTCGGTATGGGCGTCGATCAGGCGCTCGAGCGATTCACTCGATAGGTTACGCGCGGCAGCGATGCGGGGGATCTGGTAGTTGGCGGCAGCTGGCGGCAAATGTGGATCCAAACCACTGGCGGAGGTGGTGACCAGCGCCAAGGGTACCGGAGAGCCGCTGTCATTGGCCAACGCCGCGGCGTCCTTGCCAATACGTTCGGCCAGGGCCGGGTTGGATTGCGCCAGGTTACTCGCGCCGCTGGAGACGGTGGCGTAAGCGGACGCCGAGGGGCGCACATGGAACCAGCCATCGCCCTCGAAAGGCTGGGCGAGCAGGCTGGAGCCGCGGATCTTGCCCTCGTTATCGACGACCAGGCTGCCACCCGCTTGCGCCGGGAAGGCAAGCTGAGCCACACCGGTGACGGCCAGGGGATAGGCAACGCCGATAATCAGGGTCATCAGGGCCAATAGGCTCACGGCGGGACGAAGTTGCTTAAGCATATTCAGTTCCTCATTGAATTCAAAACGCCCACCTCTCACGCAGCGAGAGAGGGGCAACACGTCAGGCCAGGCCTAGCGCAGTCAGCAGCAGGTCGATCAGTTTGATCCCGATGAAGGGCGCAATAATCCCACCCAAGCCATAGATCAGCAGGTTGCGCGCCAGCAGGCTGGAGGCACTCGCCGCCTTGACCTTGACCCCACGTAGGGCTAGCGGAATCAGCGCGACGATGATCAAGGCGTTGAACACGATGGCCGAGAGGATCGCGCTCTGCGGGCTCGCCAGCTGCATGAGGTTGAGCACGCCGAGCTGCGGGTAGAGGCTGGCGAACAAGGCCGGCAGGATGGCGAAGTATTTGGCCACGTCGTTGGCGATGGAGAAGGTGGTCAGCGCGCCGCGGGTAACCAGCAGCTCCTTGCCCACCTGCACCACGTCCAGCAGCTTGGTCGGGTCGGAATCGAGGTCCACCAGGTTGGCAGCCTCGCGGGCCGCCTGGGTGCCGTCGTTCATCGCCATGCCGACATCGGCCTGGGCCAGCGCCGGGGCATCGTTGGCGCCGTCGCCGCACATGGCGACCATCTTGCCGTCGGCCTGTTCGCTGCGGATGCGCTGGAGTTTCTTCTCCGGCGTGGCTTCGGCGATCACATCATCGACACCCGCCTCGGCGGCAATCGCGGCAGC
>JBOICE010000053.1:0-6443 GCA_050739815.1 Pseudomonas sp.
GGCCTGGGGCGCACATCTGGCCGACGAGCTGGAGACGCTGGCGCAGATTCACGATCCCTCGACCATCGCCGCGGTGATCGTGGAGCCGGTGACCGGGTCCGGCGGCGTGCTGCCGCCCCCCGTCGGCTACCTGGAACGGCTACGCGAGATCTGCGACCGGCACGGCATCCTGCTGATCTTCGACGAAGTGATCACCGCCTTCGGCCGCATGGGCACCATGACCGGCGCCGAATACTTCGGCGTGACCCCGGACCTGATGAACGTCGCCAAGCAGATCACCAACGGCGCCATCCCTATGGGCGCAGTGATTGCCAGCCGCGAGATCTACCAGACCTTCATGAACCAGGCGACCCCCGAGTACGCGGTGGAATTCACCCACGGCTACACCTATTCGGCGCACCCGGTCTCCTGCGCTGCTGGCCTGGCCGCACTGGAATTGCTTGAGCGCGAGAACCTGATTCAGCAGTCCGCCGAACTGGCACCGCACTTCGAGAACGTCCTGCATGGTTTGAAAGGCGCGAAGAACGTGGTCGATATCCGCAACTGCGGCCTGGCCGGTGCGATCCAGATCGCCCCACGTGACGGCGACGCCATCGTCCGCCCGTTCGAGGCCGGGATGAAACTCTGGAAAGCCGGCTTCTATGTGCGCTTCGGTGGCGACACCCTGCAATTCGGGCCAACCTTCAACGCCAAGCCGGCCGACCTCGACCGCCTGTTCGATGCAGTGGGCGATGCCCTGAACCAAGTCGACTGAGCCCAACCCGATTCATGCCCTTTCCCTCTCGGGGATAGGGCGGAGGAGAGGGTAAGACCTCGCCCCAAGCCTACAAGCCTTAAACAAGAGAACCGACCATGAGCACCATCCAGCACCTGATCAACGGCGAGTTCGTGACCGACACCGGTCGCACTGCCGACGTGTTCAATCCGTCCACCGGCGAGGCGATCCACCAAGTCCCGCTGGCCAGCCGCGCCACCGTGCAGCAAGCCATCGACGCCGCTAAAGCCGCCTTCCCAGCCTGGCGCAACACCCCGCCGGGCAAGCGTGCCCAGGTCATGTTCCGCTTCAAGCAACTGCTCGAAGCCAACGAAGCGCGCATCGCCCAACTGATCAGCGAAGAGCACGGCAAAACCCTCGAAGACGCCGCCGGCGAACTCAAGCGCGGCATCGAAAACGTCGAGTACGCCAGCGCCGCGCCGGAGATCCTCAAGGGCGAATACAGCCGCAACGTCGGCCCGAACATCGACGCCTGGAGCGACTTCCAACCGCTCGGCGTGGTTGCCGGCATCACCCCGTTCAACTTCCCGGCCATGGTGCCGTTGTGGATGTACCCGCTGGCGATTGCCTGCGGTAACTGCTTCATCCTCAAGCCGTCCGAGCGTGACCCCAGCTCCACCCTGCTGATCGCCGAATTGCTCAACCAGGCCGGCCTGCCCAAAGGCGTGCTCAACGTCGTGCACGGCGACAAAGAGGCGGTGGACGCCTTGATCGAAGCTCCGGAAGTCAAAGCCCTGAGCTTCGTCGGCTCGACGCCGATTGCCGAATACATCTATGCCGAAGGCAGCAAGCGCGGCAAACGCGTACAAGCCCTGGGCGGCGCGAAAAACCACGCCGTGCTGATGCCCGACGCGGACCTCGACAACGCCGTCAGCGCACTGATGGGCGCCGCCTACGGCTCCTGCGGCGAGCGCTGCATGGCCATCTCCGTGGCCGTTTGCGTGGGTGACCAGGTTGCCGACGCCCTGGTGGCCAAACTGGTGCCGCAAATCAAGGCGCTGAAAATCGGTGCCGGCACCTCCTGCGGCCTCGACATGGGCCCGTTGGTCACCAGCCAACACCTGGACAAAGTCAGCGGCTATGTCGCCGACGGCGAGAATGCGGGTGCGCAACTGGTGGTAGACGGTCGTGGCCTGCAAATCGCCGGCAACGAAGGTGGCTTCTTCCTCGGCGGCTGCCTGTTCGACCACGTGACCCCGGACATGCGCATCTACAAGGAAGAAATCTTCGGGCCAGTGCTCTGCATCGTGCGGGTAAACAGCCTGGAAGACGCCATGCAACTGATCAACGACCACGAATACGGCAATGGCACCTGCATCTTCACCCGTGACGGCGAAGCGGCGCGGCTGTTCTGCGACGAGATCGAAGTCGGCATGGTCGGCGTCAACGTACCGCTGCCAGTACCGGTGGCCTACCACAGCTTCGGCGGCTGGAAGCGCTCGCTGTTCGGCGACCTGCACGCCTACGGCCCGGACGGCGTGCGCTTCTACACCCGCCGCAAAGCCATCACCCAGCGCTGGCCGCAACGCGCCAGCCATGAGGCATCGCAGTTCGCCTTCCCAAGCTTGTAAGGGTTAGCCCAAAACAAAAAGGCCGGTCGAGAGACTGGCCTTTTTATTGGGTAAACGATGGGTATCGCTGCGCTCAACTCAGCCTACGGGCTGGCGGATCGAGCCCCCTTCACATCGCTTCCTCTTCCCCTACTACCTCCGCGCGCAAAGGCTCGATTCTGACCGAGAAGTTTCTCTGCTGAGCCTGTTCCTCAATCTGATGGACGCCAATGCCGGTAACTGTGCCCACCGAACCGGCGGCAAAGGTGCCTTCCTCGACCCTGACCTTGAAATCGTGTCTGGATTCGCAGTCACAGTCCGCGGCTCCCACGAACGGGCCTGGGTTGAAAAAGGCGTCCTGGTGAAAATGCGCAAACCCAGGGTGCGCGTCCGCCACAAACTGGTTCTGGTCTTCGTCGAGTTCGTCATTGGGGTCGAGTGCCCGGCCCCTGATTCCTCTCAGCAATTGAAACTGGTTGTCCAGGGTCAGGTCCCAGGTGATGCGCAGACCAAAACTGTCCTCGGCTGCCGCGCTCTCCTGCACAAACTGAATGGGGATGGGAGTTCGGTCGGCGATCTTCAGCGTCAGACTGAGCGTGCCTTTGTTGCGCCCCTCTCCGGGATTGCCGGTAAAGACACAATTGCTCACTAGGGCGTCATCGAAGGTTATCGACCAGCCGGTATCCCGATTGGCGTCTGCCAACTCACATACGCCCGCGTTTGCCGGGCTTGTATAGAACCCCAAGCCGGCCATGCTGATTGCAAACGGAAGTGAGTAAATCTTTAACCGTTGAGCAAGCATGGTTTTTCTCCTTCTATAAAAGAATGAGAAATAACGTCTTCATCCGTTTCTGTCCGCCGTGCAATGGCCTCTACCCTCGCCCCGTGCGAGCTAAACACCACTTGGAGTGCTTGAACACTCGCATGCACAGGTCGGTCGCTGGTCAACACCAAGCCTCGTCGCACACCCTAAGCGCCGCTGGTGGGAGTTAGTGCCCGCGATTGTCGGACTGATGGACCACTGGTAACTCTAGGAGCTACAAAAGCTGTTTGCTGTGCATATCTTGCAGAATGCTATGCGTTTTTTGGGTCGTGCCGACGGAGGAATTCAGTCGATATTGGGAAGGTGTGACACCGATACGTTGGCGAAACATCCGGCTGAAATGAGAGGCGTTATGGAGGCCGACGGCGCAGGCTACCTCGGAGATCATGGCATGAGGGTTGCTCAACAGCTCCAAGGAACGCTGAAGCCGGTATTGGCAGAGATAGTCGCGGAAGGTTAGGCCGTAGGCGTGCTTAAAGGCCCGGCTGAACTCGTAGATGCCCATGTTGCAGAAGCGGGCGACATCTTGCAGCCGAAGCGGCTCTCCATAGTGAAGCTCTACATAGGTCACAGCGCATTGAGCCTCCCGCTGGGCAAGCTCGGGGATGCCGTAGCGGCTCTCCAAGGGGATGGGCGGTGCGGGCATCGCGATGTCCCGCCCCCCCTGGCGACCCGATGGCAAAACCGCCAGAAGTGGCTCGATCCGACTCCAGAGTTCCTCGGCGGATACCGGCTTCACCAGATAGTCCCAGACCCGAGTGCGAAACGCCCACACCGCCAGCGCCTCCGAGTGATGGACGGTGAGCATCAGGATCGGCAAGGAAGGGTAGGCCTGTTTGGTCGAGCGTAACGCCTTCAGGGCCGCTAGGTTGGGGTAATCGTATTCGAAGCATGACAACAGCGGTGATGTCTGGTCGACACTCTGAGGTATGGCGGCCACCTCAACGACGTGCTGGATGTGAAAGAACGCATCCAGGTCACCCACCGGGCTGGGTTCTAGCCTGCTGGTACGGAGGTCTGTCCAGACGAGGCGGGGCAAATTCATCATTTCGCCTCCCGTCGCTCTTATCCTTGCCCCCAAAGGGGCGCGAAAGGTCGAGGCTAGCACAGGGCGCGCCGGCCACTGCCCTCGGCCTGCCCAGGCAAGTGCTTCACCGCCCGGGTGGACCAGCCTACGCTTGGTCTGCGGCCTCGCCAAGGAGAATCCGCCCTGCATTGTCCCGTCCTAGCGTCCGCCTTATCAGACACAGAGCGTCTGAGGCTGCATTCCCAAGTGGAGCGTGGGAGCGATCCGTTGATTGGCTTGGCATACAGGTGAAACCCGCGCGCTGCTCGGTGGCGCCGGGTGGCGGGTTGCGCCCGCCCTAGGTGTTTCGATGGCTTGTATGGCGCTGTCTGGACGCGAGCAGCCGCCCCTCGGCGCGTTAAAAATATTGGACTAATGCTCAATGTGGTGGTTGTTATAAATTATTTTAAAAACAAACAGTTGCGTGAAATTTACCTGATTTTTGATCGGTATTCTCGACAAAAATCGCTTAATTCGTTTGACATATTTTACGGCGCGGGCAGACTTGGTAGCGGGTTTCGACGGTGAGCAGGCCGGCCTCGGGCAAATGAGAGGGCCGGCTGACCCCGGCTGTTGGGTGTGCTTCGGCGTGCTGCAAAGGCCCATCGAAGGGTTTTTTTCAAGCCGCTGTGCGCTGCTCGTGACCGTTCGAAACCTGCCAAAACAGGCAGCGCCAGGCCCAGGCCGCGCGCCTGCAAAGCAACGACAGGCAGTGCCTGTCCCAAGGTGACGTATGTCCAACAATAAGACTGGAAACCCGAACACCCACCGCAAGCCCGTCGTCCTGATGTCCATGGGTAATCAGGAACGCAAGGGCCATGACTATCAAGTGATGACCCACAAATACATAGTGCCCCTCGTGGATATCTCCGGTTGTGTGCCCCTGCTGGCGCCCACCTGCTGCGGCACCGATGACCTCGAGCAGTACTTGGATTTGGTCGACGGCGTATACCTCACCGGTGCCGGTAGCAACATCGATCCAAGCCTCTACGGCCAGGAGAACCTGACCCCGAACAAGGCGCAGGACCGGGACCGCGACCTGTTCGACCTGCCGCTGATCCGCGCCGCCCTCGACCGTGGCCTGCCTATCTTCGGCATCTGCCGTGGCATGCAGGAAATCAACGTGGCGCTGGGGGGCGACATGCACCAGAAGCTCTACGAAGAGCCGGGCTTGAACGATCACCGCGAAGACACCGATGACCCGGTGCCGGTGCAGTACAGCGAGAGCCATAGCGTGCGCCTGGTACCCAATACTTGGTTGGCCGAACTGATGCAGAGCGACGAAATTCGCGTCAACTCGCTGCATGGTCAGGGCATCAAGACCCTGGGCAAAGGATTGGAGGCGGTGGCCTTGGCCGAGGACGGTCTGATCGAAGCCATCCATGCGCCAACTCTGTCGCCCTTCCTGTTCGCGGTGCAGTGGCACCCGGAATGGCAGGCCGCCGAGAACGCCGATTCGGTGAAGATCTTCCAGGCCTTTGGTGAGGCCTGCCGCCAACGCGTGGCGCAAGGCACCCGCTGACGGGGCGAGGTTCCCGCGGGCGACCGCGGGAACCCTTTACTGCGTCAAACCTTCTTCACAAACTCGGACTTCAACTTCATCGGGCCAATGCCGTCGATTTTGCAGTCGATGTCGTGGTCGCCATCGCACAGGCGGATGTTTTTGACTTTGGTGCCGACTTTCACCACCAGCGAGGTGCCTTTGACTTTCAAGTCCTTGATCACGCTGACCGAGTCGCCATCCTGCAAGACATTGCCGACAGCATCCTTGATTACCTTGTCGCCATCGCTCGCGGCTTCGGTCGCGTCACCCGCGAACCATTCATGGCTGCATTCCGGGCAGACCAGTTGCTGGCCGTCTTCATAGGTGTATTCGGAATTGCATTTGGGGCAGGGCGGCAGAGTGCTCACGCAGGATCCTCACGATCAGGAAGGCTAAAAACCGCAAATTGTATAAGGTTTTGCTGGCCTTCAGGCTTTTGCGGGCCAAAGGGTAAAGGCGCGGCTAATTTATATCTGATCGTTCCCCGCTCCGCGTGGGCATGCAGCCCTCGACGCTCCAGTGTCTATCCGGCTTTGCCTGGGAACGCCCAACGAACCAAGACCGTTGTCACCACGTCGAATTTACCTCCCCTCGTTAGACCGATAGATCGAACACCTTCGCTAGATGCCGCTCATAACGGGCAATGTCGGATTCGATGGCGGGCGCTTTCATGACATCGACACTGA
>JBOICE010000054.1:0-38128 GCA_050739815.1 Pseudomonas sp.
GGGTGCGCGGGTCGTAACGATAGTCCGGCTTGATTTGCGCCTGCAGCAGCCTGAGTTCGCGGTTATAGAAACGCCACTCACCGATCATCTCTCCGGCGTCGCCCAGCGTGATGCTCTGCACCAGGAAAGCCGCGTCCTTGGGCGCCTTCAAGCGTTCGCGGATGTCGCTCTCGCGCAAGACACGCACCAACAGAAACTCGCCATTCGGATAACCGGCGTAGACCGCACTAAGCATCTTGTTAGTGTTCAAGCTCTCCACCAGCAACGGCAGGCGGTCGAGTCGCGCCGGCAAGCTAGCGGCCTGGGAAATGGGGTCATAGGCCAGCAGACGAATCGAACTTTGCGCCGGATTGATCAACCGTTGTGCACGCTCGTTGATGGTGTTGCCGAGCTGATTGGCGGTATCGCCGGCCGCTGCCACCAGCGCCCGCTCAATACCCCGATAGCCCTGCAAGGCCAGGGCGCCGCCAAGCACCAGTGTGCTAAGCATAATCGCGCCGGCGATCAGCAACTGCAGCGAAATACCCTGTTTGCTTCGGCTCATGGCTGCCACCCTTGTGTGGCCAGTTCATAGCGGTAGCCGCTGTTGGGCAATAGGCCATATCGAAGCGGGCTAACTGCCACCACAGCGAAACCCTGCATCATGTCGCATCCCGCATGCTAGAGACCCTCATTTGCAAGTGCGCACGGCGCGCCGCGACTTCCTTACAACCCTTGCGCAAGTCTAATAGGCATGGAGAAAAGCGCCGGCTTTATCCACAAAAGGCGATAAGAAAAAGCTTTTTCACGCTTGCCAGCACCTAGGCTTGCTGCTTAAATGCTAACCATAAGGTCAACCTGTGACCAATGAGTCACAGCGACCATCTAAGCGTTCCTTCGGTTGTTTGCGCTCTGCGCATGTTGGATTCCTGCCTGGTTCAAAGACGCGATTCGGTGCCCTCAAAAGCGCTGGAAATGCCGTCCTGTTCGATCCTAACCGTTTGAAAATAAATAACTTATAAAATCCTCCAGCCTGACATTCGTTTGTCATGTCCAGGCGCTTTGCTGACTGCCATACATAGCCCGGTGAACGGCCCAGCCGCTTGCCTTGCCCCACCTGCGCCAGGAGGAAAACGACATGAGGCCACAAACCGCAGTCGTCAATGTTCACAGCCAGTACAACGTTCACACCGAGTTCTACGCTTGCCCAACCGCTCGCAAGACCATCATCCTGGTCAACGGTTCGCTGGCGACCACGGCCTCATTCGCGCAGACCATCAAATACCTGCAACCGCAGTTCAATGTGGTGCTCTACGATCAGCCGTATGCCGGTCAATCCAAGCCGCACAACAGCCACAAGCAACCCCTCAGCAAAGAAGATGAGGCCGAGATCCTGCTCGAACTGATCGAGCATTTTCACGTCGATTACCTGCTGTCCTTTTCCTGGGGCGGAGTCGCCGCCTTGCTCGCCCTGGCGCAGTGCCCGGCACGGATCGAGAAGGCGGTGATCAGCTCCTTCTCACCGCTGCTCAACGCACCGATGCTGGATTACCTGGAAAAAGGCCTGCGCCATCTGCAGGCCATCGATCGCGAGGACATGGGCCAACTGGTCAACAGCACCATTGGCAAGCACCTGCCGTCCTTATTCAAACGCTACAACCATCGTCACATCAGCAACCTCGACGACCACGAATATCGTCAGATGCACTCCCATATCCATCAAGTGCTGAAACTGGATAGCCACTGCCACATGGCCTGCCTCGCCGCCATCGAGGTTCCATTACTGTTCGTCAACGGCGAGCACGACGAATACACCAGCCCAGCAGATGCGCGGTTGTTCGCCCAGCAGGTTAACGATTGCCAATTCGCCACCATCAGCAACGCCGGGCACTTTCTCGACATGGAACACAAAGGCGCCTGGCTACAGTCGCAGCAGGCATTGTTGAATTTCCTGCAGGCCTCGCCAAATGGGCATCTACAACACCGGCTACGGCTTGCCGAAACCACGGCGATTGCAGTTTGAGGGCGTTACATCAGGATGTGACCGCACCCCGTCGCAGAGAGTTGCGCTCGGTGCGGGCTTCATTTCCCGCGCGACTTCTGGTACAAAGGCACCCGCAAAAGCGGGCGTCGTATAATGGCATTACCTGAGCTTCCCAAGCTCATGACGAGGGTTCGATTCCCTTCGCCCGCTCCAATACTATGTTTCCCTATGTACCCACATAGCGACGAAGCCCAGAGAAACCGGCCACTTGAGCCGGTTTTTTTGTGCCTGCATATTCCTGTATGCCCCCACATAACCCTTGATACCGTGTATGCCTGCTTGTATGCTCAGGACTCACGCGAACTTGGGCATACACAAATGAAGCGATCAGACATTAAACGCCGCCCTCTGGCTGACACTGTTCTGGCGACTCTGGAACCCGAGGCCACCACCTACCGAGAGGCTGACGGTAACGGCCTGTACTTCCGCGTGAAGCCCAACGACACCAAGTCCTGGGAGCTGCGTTACAAGAAGCCAGACGGCAAGTGGTCATGGCATGGCCTGGGCGGATACCCGGAGCTGACTGGAGCCAATGCCCGCGCCAAGGCTGCCAAGGTGCGTGACCTGCTGACCTCTGGCATTGATCCCGTAGAGCACAAGGCGGCCACCAAAATGGCCGATGCCATTGCAGCGGCTAATACCTTCAAGACTGCTGCTGAGCACTGGTATCAGCGCAAGGTAGATCATGGCCTGGCTGACAGCACCCTGCGCCTGATGCGCGGCTACCTCGACAATGACGTGCTGCCTGCCTTTGGTGACAAGCCCATCACCGAAGTTACCCGCAAAGACTGCGCCGATCTGCAAGCCAGCATCGAGGCCCGCAACGCACCCAACACCCGCGACAAGGTACGGGTCGCCCTGCGCCAGATATTCAGCCAGGCCATTGCCCGTGGCCTGTGCGATAACAACCCAGCCAGCGAACTGCTGTCCATCTCCACCAAGACGCCCAAGGCCAAGCAGTACCCTCACCTGCTGGAGCCTGAGCTGCCGGCCTTTCTGCACCACCTCAAGGCCACCACCAGCCGCCTACCGGCCCGCACCGCCACCTGGATGTGCCTGTGGACGGCCTCCCGGCCCGGCATGGTGCGCTGGGCTGAGTGGTCGGAGATCGACTTTGACAATGCACTGTGGACCATCCCAGCGGACAAGATGAAGATGCGCCGCGACCATGTGGTGCCGCTCTCCCGCCAGATGCTAGACGCCCTGCGCGAACTGCATCGCATGACTGGACGTGGCCGCTACCTGTTCCCCGGCATCGGCCCCAAGAAGCCTGTGATCAGTGAGAACACCATCAACCTGACACTCTCCAAGGTTGGCTATCGCGGCAAGCTGGTAGGTCATGGCAGCCGGCATACCGCCAGCACCCTGCTACGCGAGCATGGCTGGCTCAAGGAGCACGTCGAGGCGCAGTTGGCACACAAGGAGGCGGGCGTCTCCGGCATCTACAACCAAGCCCAGTACCTGCCCCAACGTCGCGCCATGATGCAGTGGTATGCCGACTACCTCGATTGCCTGGCCGAAGGTATGACCCCGACCCAGCGGGCCAACTTCGATAGCCGTGTGAATGTGGTCGAAGGCAACGTGGTGGAGTTCAAGACGGCGTGAAGAAACCAAGGGAAGGGGCCGATGGGATGCCAACTAAGGCATTGGGCAATGGGGCGAAAGATCGCACCACGTATGTCACCATTCCTGAGGAGTTCGATCTATCAAGATACGATGATCTTCGCCATGTGCCAGATCGCATTCTAGGTGGGCTGCTGGAACACAGGCGTCAACTCTGGTTTGGATGCCTCCACAACTCCAACCCTACTGCTGAGCAGAAAGCACAGATGATCCGGGCGGTTGAAAAACTGCTTATGTCCCCGCTTGAAGGCCGTGCATTCCACCCTGCCACTAGAAACGTAGATCGCATAGGTGGAGGACTGGTTTCCGAACCTACAGTCGGTGATTTGATGCGACGCCTAGAGGCATTCCAGGACTTTAAAGGCGCTGCAGCACAGGCCAATCACGAGCTGGTTTTTCCACCCAGCGATCCAGAAGGCAGGTACTTCGACACAATTAGCCCGAATCACATGCGCACCATCTATCCCGAGCAGTTCAAAAGCCCTGACTTTCTTGTGAAGGTAAATCTAGATGCTCGTGATGACGAATTGATCAGGAGCTTCAAGCAGTTCCTGCTGGACTTAAGAGAGCTTCGGGGCTTTCCCCAGCCAGAGGAGATCGAGACTGAGCGATCTGAAATGACAAAAAGGAAAATAATCCAATATCGCTCAATCCCATACATCGACCTGAAGATCTGGTGCCTCACACAGAACGCAAAAATCAAAACGGCAGAACTGGCTAAAATCTTCTTTCCTCATCTTGATCAAACAACCACAGGGCAAAGGCACATTAGAGAGGAAGCGGAAAAATACGCTGAAAAAGCACTTAACTTCGCTTTTGTCCAGTCGCTACAGTCCCGAAAAACTACGTAAATTGCCCTCCTGATTCGCGTGCAGAAATGCTGCGAATATCGCATTTAAATAGGCATCGCCAACCAACTGAGGGTAAGGCGATGCAAACGAACACCCTGCAAGACCTTCACATCCAGGCATCCCGCCTAGCTCAACTGCTGACCTTCGGCGAGGTATGCAGTCTGCTGCGCAAGTCGCGCAGTGGCGTATACAAGCTGATGGCTGCTGATCCCAACTTTCCCCGACCGATCAAAGACGGCGAAGCCCGATCTGCCAGGGCCTTCTTCGTGGCATCCGAGATTGCCGCGTATCAGGAAGCCAAGCTGGCAGGGAGATCCGTCGCATGAAAACAGCTCTGCTCAAGCTTGCGTCCACACGTTCCCGCATGTATCGTCGGGCTGTCGTCCACATGGCGACCAGTGGGTGTGGAAGCCCCAGCAAGCAAAAGGCGCACAAGCGCCACCATTCGATAGCAGGCGCTTTTTTTGTGCCCGCAGTTTCGTTTTATGGTGGCTGCGTGCGGGAGGGTTTCGGCCCTGCCGGGTTCCTTTTGCCCCGGTCTTCCACACCCGTACGCAGCCGCCACCCATCATGTGGAAGTGATGTTGGCGGTTCCTCAGCAAAAGGAGCCTCACCCATGAAACACGCCCGCAATCCGTCCGCATTCTCTGATCGTGCCGCAGCCCACCGAGCTATGGCCTTCGCCGCCCTGCGTAGCGATTCCTCTCTGTCCGTCCGCCTAACGCGTTACAACGCCGCCATGGCCCGCGCTCGCGCTCTGGAAGTGCAAGGCGGTGCCCAATGAACAAGCCAACCATCAAGACCGCACCGGATCACACGTTCCATACCTCTGGCTATGTGACCAAAAAACAGTACCTCTTCACCGTCACCCCTGGCATTCCGCTGGCCGACGCCCTGAACAGCGTCTCCGACCTGCTGGATACCATTATCGAGCCGATCTTTGCCGCGGGCATGGAAGAGCAGCCGCTACAGGGCAACGCCGCCTGGGTTGTTCTGCACACGCTGAGAAGCGCTAAAGCGGTTGTCGACTCGCTATGGGATGCCTCAGTCGAGGCTGATCGAGCCGCATCCCAGCCAGACGCCGCCCAGCCGGCCAAGGAGTAACCCATGACTATCAAAAACGGCGCATCGGCGCCGATCGGGAGCGGCTTGCCCAAAGAAAGCCAAACCCCTCTGCAAGTCCTCAATCGCAGCCTGAAAGAAATCGATGCTGCTGGCGAACTGGACGACCTGATTCTGGCGGCATACATCGCATCCGGGCGGGCAGACGCCCTCGCACTTACCGGTCTGATTGATCGCCAAGAGTACCGACGGTACAGCCAGGAAATTATCAACAGAACGCAGGCTGTTCGGCTGCTGCTGGAGGCTGGCGATGACCAATCCCATTGATCAGCTTTTTCCTCGACTCGACAAGGTCAAACCGACCGGCCCGGGCAAGTGGAAAGCCTGCTGTCCGGCACACGACGACAAAGAACCCAGCCTTAGCATCCGCGAGGCCGACGACGGCAAGGTTCTTTTGCACTGCTGGGCCGGCTGTACCGCCACGGACATTACCGCTGCCATTGGCCTGGAACTGCGCGACCTGTTCCCCGGCGAGAAACAGCAGCGGCGCGGCCCAAGCAAGGCTGCCCAGCAATTCGAGGCAACGATTATCAGCGTTGCCGTTGCCGGCCTGCGCCAAGGGAAGCAGCTTTCCCCTGCCGACCTGGAGCGCTTCGAGCTGGCCAAGCAGCGGATGGGGGTTTCTGTATGAGTGCCCTGGTCGAGCAACTGAAAAAGGAATGGACTGACACCGCCGCCAAGGACACCTGGCGGGCCAATGCCATTCAGGCAACACACATCACGCCGCTGGCTATTCGTTGGGCCTGGCCCGGCTGGCTGGCACTGGGCAAGCTGACCATCTTGGCGGGCGCTGGCGGTACAGGGAAAACCACGCTCACCATCGGTTTGGCCGCAGTGCTGACCATTGGCGGGCGCTGGCCTGATGGCGAGCGCTGCCGAGAGTGCCGGAGCGTCATTGTCTGGTCGAGCGAGGATGATCCTGCCGACACGATCGTGCCGCGCTTTATCGCTGCCGGCGCGAATCTGAGAAAGGTTTACATCCTGCAAGGGCGTATCAACGGCCTGGGTGATATTCAGCCCTTCGACCCGGCAAAGGATATTGATTTGCTGGCGGCTGAACTGGAGCGCATTGGCGATGTGGGGCTTATCATGATCGACCCCATCGTGTCGGCCGTCGCTGGCGATATGCACCGCGCCAATGATGTTCGCCGCGCCCTGCAGGGACTTGTCGATCTGGCCGAGCAATACGGGTGTTCCGTCTTGGGCATCACCCACTTTTCAAAAGGCAGCGCTGGCAACAACCCCGCCGAGCGTGTTCTCGGGTCACAGGCATTTGGCGCGCTAGCCCGAACTGTCCTGGTGGCGGCAAAGCAAGAGGACTCCGACCTTCGCGTGCTAGCCAGAGCAAAGTCGAACATCGCAATGGATGACGGCGGCTGTTCCTACAGCATCGAGGAATGCACTGTTGTCGATGGCATTACCACCACCCGCGTGTTGTGGGGCGACAAGATCGAGGGCAGCGCCAGAGAAATCCTCGCAGATGTTGAGCGCTTCGATGACGGCAATCAGCCAGATGATGACGATCCTGCCGGCGCACTTCGGCGAATTCTTAGCGAAGGTCAGCTCACAGGCAAGGAAGCCAAAAAGCTGATGACAGATAACGGCTACACGCAAAAACAGATTCGCACAGCCCGCGAAAAACTGTCGGTTGCGACTGTTCGTGAAGGCTTCGGAAAGGACATTCAGTCCTATTGGTCGCTGCCGTCATTCGTGCCCCTTTCTCCATTCGTGCCCTCAAAAAACCATTCGTGCCCACAGGAAAGTATGGGCACGAATGACGAAAAAGGGCACGAATGGGAAGAGCCAAGCTTCGACGACACCGACACGGAGGCGTTCTGATGGCTGCTATCGACTATCTGAAAGAGCAGGGATTCAGTGCCAGGGTGGCGGGTAATCGCTTGATCGTTTCACCGTCCAGCAAGATGACGCCGGACGTTCGTAAATTCATCAAAGCGCACCGACTCGAACTGATTGCCGAAGTAGCCGCCAACGATGGCGTAACTCGCCGCGGCCATTGGACGGTAACAGTCCCCAACTACCCACCCTTCACCATGACCGGCGCGCCCAT
Organism: Pseudomonas sp.; assembly: GCA_050739815.1. Taxonomy (GTDB): domain Bacteria; phylum Pseudomonadota; class Gammaproteobacteria; order Pseudomonadales; family Pseudomonadaceae; genus Aquipseudomonas. Next base: position 7,688 of record JBOICE010000054.1, read on the forward strand.
GACTCGCGCCGAAGCCCTAGCGGACGTTCGCGGACGCTGGCCTGACGCAAATCTGGCACCTGATCAATAGCCGTACACATACACCACCGAGAGAGGTACATGAACCATGAGCACACAGCAAATACTTGGCGGCAATACGTTCGCCCCGGGGCAGACCGCCGGACAGGCCGCCGGATCGATTGTTGGGGCCGTTATTGGCGCCATGGTCGGCGGCCCTGCCGGCGCATTTACTGGGTATCAGATCGGCGCCGAGATTCCAGGCACCTTGGATCCGGCACCCGATCAACAGGACCGTGGAGCAGTCTCCAAGCATCTGAGCGAGGGGGTCGACCTGGCATGAGCATTCTCAATGTATTCATCACGCCCGAAGAGGGACTGGTTGGCGTCGATACCGAGAGCGTAATGCCAGACGGTTCGATCCATGAGGCCGGCAAGATGATCGCGGTCCCTGCAGCCGGCGCGGTCATCGCCTTCCGCGGAACTGACTATGTGCTGATGGCCGCAAGCCCTTCCCTTGTTTGCTTTGGTGGAACGCTGGAGCAGTTGGCGGAGTGGATCCCCGACCTGTTCAGGCAATCTTTCGACTACTGCCGAACGCATTACCAGGCGACAGAGGAAGCCCTGGGCATGGATCTCGCCCTTGTCGGCTATTCAGAGGCTGAGGAGCGCGTAGTAGGTCATCTGTTCAGACGGGCAATCGACAGCGAAGAGATTCGCGCCGACCGGATTCACACCCGGTACAGGTCGCCACTCTGGAGTGAGGAGGACCTGCCGCCCGGAATTCCCGCTGATCGTCCCGGGATGATTGCCCTGGCCCAGCATCAGAGCCGCTTGGCTCGTGAGCGGATGCCTGAATTCGCGGCAGGTGGCCGCTTCCTCATAGCCGAAGTCCGCCGGCACAGCATCTCCATCGAGAAGGCATTGGACTTTCCGCCGCGCCAGTAGGAGACCACCCCATGATCAGCGCACTGATTGCCGGGCGTCTTGTGAAAGTCGCCCACATGACCACCAAGGGCACCTGCGAGGCCACCGTTACCACCTTCGAGGATGAGCGCTCGGTCAGGCTTACCTGCCGGCGCAAAGCCCTCTCCGACCAATTGCTTGAGCTGCCTTTCGGCTCTCCCGTGTCCGTTGCCGGCCTGCTGCGCGTGGTGCCGGTACTCAACGACAAAGGCGAGCCCCGCGCCTACCTCACTCTGGAAGTGAGCGCGGTTCTGACCCAGCCACAACCCCAGGGCCTGATGGCCCGCCTGTTCACTTGAGGAATACACCATGACCGAGCCAACCTTTGAAGAACTGACCGCCGAGGTCGAAACCCTGCGCACACTGCGCGAGGAACTGCATGGCAACCTCACCAAGGCCCGCGCCCGCATCAAGGAACTTGAAGCCGCCCGGACAACCGACGGTGAGGAAGTCGAGCGCATACGCGCCGAAGTCCTGGAGTTGAAGCTAACCAAGCCCGTTGCTGCCCTGCTGGAAGATGTGCTGGTCCAGTCGAAGTATTCCGCCATGGAGCTGGCCGAACACTACAAGTTCGAGCTGAACGAAGCCGGCGAAATCGAGATGTGCGACTTGGAGGGCAAGCCTGTGATGACCACGGAAAAAGTCGGTGACAAGCAGTCCAGCCGCCCGGTTCGGTTCGAGGAGGAAGACGTTCGACGGCATCTCATCAGCACCGGCAAATTCGATCACATCGTCATCGGCAGCCGAGCGTCGGGCGGCGGTGCCAGCGGCTCACCCTACAACCCGACCCCGGTGGCCAGGAAGGAACCAAGCAAGCAGCCAGGCACTGGATTCGGCCTGAAATAACGTTACACTGTAACAGTGCTTGAGCAGAGCACCTGGCGGCCCCAGTAGGGGCTGCCGCCCCCTTTCAGCCAGTAGGCTACCCCACCGCAACACCCCGGCCAGTATGCCACCCCCGCCAAGACAGTAGTCCGCCGCGAATCAACCAAAACCATTGATTCGAGGTAATACCCCATGGCCGTAACTCGCCTAACCGACATTATCGAACCGTCGGTGTTCACCGCGTACATCACTCAGAACACCATGGAAAAGACCGCCCTGGTCGCATCCGGTGTACTGGTACCCAACAACGTCATTTCCGATCAGCTCACCGCTGGCGCCGACAGTTTCAGCGTGCCTTTCTGGCGTGACCTGGGCAACGAAGAGGCCAACATCGTCTCCGACGATCCGGCGCAGCTCTCCACGCCCAACAAGATCCAAGCCGGCAAGCAGTTCATCCGCAAAGCCTTCCTGCACCAGTCCTGGTCGGCCATGAACCTGGCCAGCGAGCTTGCAGGCGCTGACGCCCTAGCACGTATTCAAGAGCGCGCCGTCGCCTACTGGAATCGCCAACTACAGCGCCGACTGGTCGCCAGCCTCAACGGCATCCTGGCCGACAACGTGGCGAACGATAGCGGCGATATGGTGCTCAACATCTCCGGCCTAGCTGGCGCCCTGGCTAACTTCTCGGCTGACGCTGTAATCGATGCTGCCGGCACCCTGGGCGATTCGATGGACGCCGTGAGCGGGATCGCCGTTCACTCCGACATCTACCGCCGCATGTTGAAGGCCGACCAAATCGAGTTCGTGCAACCGAGCGCCGGCTCTCTGCGCCTGCCGACCTACCGTGGCCTGGCCGTTATCGTGGATGACGGGATGCCCGTTAGTACCGGCGTTTATACCTGCGCGTTGTTCGGTTCTGGTGCTGTGGGTTACGGCCTCACCCCGCCTCGAATCGCAGAGGGCACCGAGATCGAGAACCTGCCTTCTGCCGGTAAAGGTGGTGGTCAGCAAATCCTGCACAGCCGCGTGAACCTGGCCGTTCACCCTGCCGGCTTCGCCTGGATCGAGGGCACCATCGCGGGTGATAGCCCGACCATTGCCGAACTCGGCACCGCTGCGCACTGGGATCGGGTGGTGGAACGTAAAGCCGTGCCGCTGGCCTTCTTGGTCGCTAAGTAAGGGAGGAAGGGGGCAGCAATGCCCCCTTTGTCGTTATGACTGAGAAAAAAACTAGAGGCTACACAGGCGGGCGCAAGAAACCCCCGGCCGATGCCGCGCAAAAGCTGCTGGAAATGTCCGCCGACGGCGTGAACAAGAAGGGCTTGGCCTATGGCCTGGGCACCACCGTCGAAACCCTCAACAAATGGTTGGAGCTGTACCCGGAGCTGCAGCAGGCCATCGACCAAGGCCGCGAGCGTGAGCACAAAGCACTCCATAACGCGCTGTACAAAGCAGCGGTAGACGGCGGCAACGTAACGGCGGCCATCTTCTTGCTGAAAGCCCGTCACGGCTACCGAGAGGGCGACCAGTCCGAAACCGCCAACCGCGTGTCGATTAACTTTCAACTGCCCGGCGCTATGCGCCTGGAAGACTTCGCCAAGGACATAACCCCACCGCGCAAGGAGATCGGCAATGATTGAACTCAACGACTTCCAGCAACGGCTGATGGTACTGCCCGAAGAACTCGACGTTTTCTGTGGTGGCGGCCGAGGTGGCGGCAAGTCCTACAGCCTGGCGCTGGTCTGCTTGCGTCACGTCGAACAATACGGCGACAAGGCCCGGATTCTGTACCTGCGCCGCACCTACAAGGGCTTGGCCGACTTCGAGCTGATCTGTCGTGAAGTGTTCGGCATGGTCTACAGCACAGCAGCCCGCTACAACAGCGCAGAACACGTCTGGCGCTTCCCGAACGGTGGATACCTGGAGTTAGGTCAGCTTGAGAGCCACGCCGACTACACGAAGTATCAAGGCCGCAGCTTCACGCTGCTGATCGTCGATGAGGCTGGCCAGTACCCCAACCCGGAACTGCTGGATCTGATGCGTTCCAACCTGCGCGGCCCGAAAGACATGCCGATCCGCATGATCATAGCGGCCAACCCTGGCGGCCCCGGTCATTACTGGCTGGCCAAGCGTTATGTGTTCACCACCGCACCATGGAAACCGTTTCTCGAACCCAAAAGTAAACGGCAGTGGGTCTATGCGCCGTCCACCTATGAGAGCAACCGCTTTATCGATACTGAGCAGTACCGCGACCAATTGGAGTCAGCTTGCCCGGATGACCCTGAGTTGCTGCGTGCCTGGATGACGGGTGACTGGGCGGTAAACCGTGGCGCGTACTTCGCCAGCGTGATCGATGAGGGCCGCAATGCGGTAGACCCGTGGGAACATATCCCTGATGACTGGAGCACCTACCTGGCACACGACTTCGGCTCTAGCGCCCCGAGCGCCACCTACATCTTTGCAGAATCACCGGGAGGCGAAGGCCCAGACGGTAAGTTCTACCCACGCGGCAGCCTGGTGCTGGTCGATGAACTGGTGACCTGTAAGCGGGATAACCCCAACGCTGGCCTAGGCTGGACAGTGCCGGTGCTGGCCGAAGAGATCGTGGAGCTGTGCAAGCGCTGGGATATCCGGCCGCAAGGCGTGGCCGATGACGCCATCTTTGCCAAGGGTGGCCATGCTGCGGGATCTATTGCCGATGAGTTCCAGCGCTGCAGGGTGACATTCAGGCCAGCCAGGAAAGCGGACAGGATCACCGGCTGGAACATCATGCGCCGGCTGCTGGCCGATGCTGGGAAACCGGACAGGCCCGGTCTGTATATCAGCCGTGGGTGTGCGTACCTATGGGAAACCTTGCCCTCTCTGGCGCGGGATCAGAAACGAGTCGAGGACGTGGATAGCACAGGACCAGACCATGGGGCCGACGCGGTACGGTACGGGTGTTTGAGACGACAACCGGCGATGGCGATTTCTATTCCGATTGCGTTCCGATGAAGGGCTGGGGCGTGCTCGCACGTTCACCACGAACACTAAAAAGAACTGGTCAAAAAGTGATCAAATTAGACCCAGCAGCAAGCACCGTGTATGCCTGCGTGTATGCCTGAACTAGAAACAAGGCTACAGACCAGTAAATACGTAGAACTTCGATTCCCTTCGCCCTCCACTTCTCACCAAAGCCGCGCTACAACGCGACTGAGGGAGCAGGTAGCGCTACAAACTATCCTGCCTCCAACCTGGAAAAGCATCCACCTTCAAGGACCTCTTCCAGGTCAAAACAGTAAGCACCGCCCTTATTTAGACTCCAGCCGCGAGAGCTGGTTTTCAGCCTGTCCGTCCATTCTCAAACATGCCCCCATTCCCCAAACAAACGCATACGCCGTTTGAGTCTGCACTCTTGCATCCCAGCTAGAGACCGACTCTGCAGAGCAAACAGGAAGAATCGCCCCGTCGGAACCGAGCACAGAATACAGATAGGTAATCCATGGTGTTGTGCAACACTCAATGGGCACTCCCGGCAGCGATAAATATCAGAACTTCAGTCCGACCGACTTGATGCCGCTGTCTTATCATCAGCTAAAGAGTTCAGGCAGTAGAGTCGTCGACAGCTCGCTAAACATACTCTTAATAACGATACGGATACACCGCCCCCTGGCACCGGAAGCCTGTGCAAAGGCACGTGTTGCCTGCTGCCCGCACAGCAAGTCACGGTTCAGAACTCTGTCATTTTTACTGTGCTCCGACTTCTGAAATACAATCGCCCTAATATAGTGCAACATCTACGAGATAGATTTTTTCGTTGCCTTCTCTATAATCCTGCGCGAGCAGCTTCATATAGCCACAAACAAATCAGCAACTAGCTTTATATATAGGTGACTGATTTTATTGTGCAGCGAAGGTCATGGATGCAGTCTCCTTCGCGTGTTCAGATAACGATAAACAGGGCACGACAACAACCCAACTCTTGTCGGCTAAAGCAGTGAAGATTCATGCTTCACGCGCTAAAAAAACACTTTAAGACCAACGGAAAACCACGTGACGAAAGACGAACTGCGCGCCGAACTCGAGCGCCAGGCGCAGCGTTACAAGGAAGTTTACGGCGGGGAAGTCATTACCTACGCCGCCCAGCCGGATCCTGAGCGCAAGCCTTGGCGCAAGAAAGCCAGCCTTCTCGACCAAGCCTTTGAGAAAGAGCTGCAGAAAATCGAAAAAGACCGACAAGCCAAAATCGACGAGTCACAGGACTAACGGTAAGGGCCTCTGAAGAGTTGCACCCACGAGGGCGACTAATTCCGTGTTCCTGGCGTTCGGCCAGAATCCTTCTTAGCAAAGATCCTGGCCGAGTGGTTTTAACGACGCTTGCCACCTAACAGCGAGCCCATCAACCCACGCACCAACTGTCGACCTAGTTGGTTGGCGGCTTGGCGTACCACTGTCTTCATCATTTGCCCGGCAAGGCTGCCAAGCAGATCGCCGGCCATGCCACCCAGCCCACCTTCCGATGCGCTGTCTTTACCTTGTGCCGTAGGCGCTGGCACCAGTTCATCGGCCGATCCCGCACGTGCCGTCAGCAGCTCGTACGCGGACTCACGATCTATCGGTTTATCGTAACGCCCGGCTTGCGGCGACCGCCGTATCAGAGCCACGCGTTCAGCTTCACTCAGCGGGCCAATGCGTGACTGCGGCGGCGCAATGGCCACCCGCTGCACCATCGCTGGCGTGCCCTTCTCCTCCAGGGTGCTGACCAGCGCCTCACCAATACCTAACTCGGTGAGTACCGTCAGCGCATCGAATGCTGGATTGGCCCGAAAACCATCGGCTACCGCACGCAATGACTTCTGCTCTTTTGCTGTGAAGGCGCGCAAACCATGCTGAATACGCAGACCAAGCTGCGCCAGAACATCGTCGGGCAAATCACTCGGAGATTGAGTCACGAAGTAAACACCGACACCTTTCGAGCGGATCAGGCGTACCACTTGCTCCAGGCGCTCCTGCAACGCCTTCGGTGTGCCAGCAAAAAGCAGGTGTGCTTCGTCGAAGAACAATGCCAGCACCGGTTTGTCCGCATCACCGCGCTCGGGCAGTTGCTCGAACAGTTCGGCCAACAGCCACAACAAGAAGGTCGCGTAAACCTTCGGTGCCTCATGCACCAACCGGCTGGCATCCATCAAATGAATTCGCCCACGGCCATCGGCATCGGGCTGGAGAATATCTTCCAGCTGTAAGGCCGGCTCACCGAACAAGGCTTCTGCACCCTGCTGTTCAAGGGTCGCCAGGCGACGCAAGAGCGCCTGGCTTGAGCCGCCGGTGAACAGCGCGCGATCCTCACCGAGCGACTCGGGATGGTCTTTCAAGTGATTAAGCAAAGCCTTCAGATCTTTCAGATCGAGCAGCAACAACCCTTCACGGTCGGCCACCTGGAACGTGGCATACAGCGCCGCCTGCTGACTGTCAGTGAGTTCCAACAGATTGCTCAACAGCAGCGGACCCATCTCGCTCAAGGTGGTGCGCAGCGGATGGCCGCTTTGCCCATGGATGTCCCACAGCGTCAGCGGGTAAGCCTGTGGACGGTGATTGAGCCAAGGCATCCCGGCGATACGCTCCGCCACCTTTCCCTGCGGATTGCCAACGGCGCCAAGACCACAGAGATCGCCTTTGATATCCGCGGCAAACACCGCCACCCCGGCATCACTGAACGTCTCGACCATGCGCTGCAAGGTCACCGTTTTACCGGTGCCCGTTGCGCCCGCGATCAGGCCATGCCGATTGGCCAAGCGCAGTGCCTGGGCGACAGGCTGACCTGAAGGGTCAGCACCGAGAACGAATTGGTTAATTACGGGCATCTTGCCCTCCCTGAGTTAAAGCTTTACGGGTTCGCTGCCGACACAGGTGGCAACCCCGCTGCGTCCAGCAGGATGCTTCCGTATTAACGGCAAGCAGCGGATTAAGACTGGAGCCTGACCTTCCTGGACGCAAGAAAACCATGACCCAAAATTTAAAATTCAGCCACAAAATTCTGCTCGCGGCTTCGCTGGTCGTGATCGCAGCCTTTTCGCTGTTCACCTTGTATAACGACTACCTGCAGCGCAACGCGATCCGCGAGAATCTGGAAAGCTATCTGCACGAAATGGGCGAGATCACTTCCAGCAATATCCAGAACTGGCTCTCCGGTCGCATCTTGCTGGTGGAAAGTGCAGCGCAGTCGATTGCCAGTCACAACGAACCCGACAGCGTCATTCGCCTACTCGAGCAGAAGGCGCTGACTTCGACCTTCGCCTTCACCTACCTGGGCAGTGAGGACGGCAGCTTTACCATGCGCCCGGAAAGCGCCATGCCGGACGACTACGACCCCCGCACCAGGCCCTGGTACAAGGACGCCATGACGGCTGGTGGTTCAACGCTGACCGAACCCTATATCGACGCCGCCACCAGCGCGCTGATTATCACCATCGCCACCCCCGCCAAGACCGCTGGCGTGGTCGGCGGCGATCTGAGCCTGCAGGCGCTGGTGCAGATCCTCAACTCCCTGGATTTCGACGGGATGGGCTATGCCTTCCTGGTCAGCGCCGACGGCAAGATCCTGGTTCACCCGGACAAGAGTGTGGTGATGAAGTCGCTGAAAGACATCTATCCGCAAAACACGCCAAAGATCAGCACCGACCTCAGCGAAACAGAACTCAATGGGGCAGAGCAAATCCTCACCTTCGCACCGGTCAAAGGACTGCCATCGGTTAATTGGTATGTGGGCCTGGCAGTGGATAAAGGCAAAGCCTATTCGATGCTCAGCGAGTTCCGAGCCTCGGCCATCATCGCCACTCTCATCGCGGTGGCGATCATCATCTTTCTGCTCGGCATGCTGATCCGCGTATTGATGCAGCCGTTACACGTGATGGGTAAAGCCATGCAAGAGATTGCTCAAGGCAACGGTGACCTGACCAAACGCCTGGCGATCCAGTCCCAGGATGAATTCGGCGAGTTGGCCAGCTCCTTCAACCGCTTTGTGGAGCGGATTCACACGTCGATTCGCGAGGTTTCCTCGGCCACGTCGCAGGTCAACGAAGTGGCCAAGTTGGTGGTCAATGCCTCCAACGCGTCGATGCTTAACTCCGATGAACAGGCCAACCGCACCAACAGCGTTGCCGCCGCGATCAACGAGCTCGGCGCTGCCGCCCAAGAGATCGCGCGCAATGCCGCCGATGCGTCGAACCAGGCCTCCGACGCCCGCCTCCAGGTCGAAGATGGCCGCCAGGTGGTGGAAAAGACCATCCAGGCGATGAACGAACTGTCCGGAAAAATCCGCGTCTCCTGCACCAATATCGAGACACTGAACGGCAAGACCGTGGATATCGGGCAAATCCTTGAAGTGATCAAAAGCATCTCCCAACAGACCAACCTCTTGGCCCTAAACGCGGCGATCGAGGCGGCACGAGCTGGCGAAGCAGGCCGTGGCTTTGCCGTGGTAGCGGACGAAGTGCGCAACCTGGCCCACCGCACTCAGGAGTCGGCACAGGAAATCCAGAAAATGATCGAGGAGCTGCAAGTCGGCTCCCGCGAATCGGTTACCACCATGACCGAGAGCCAACGCTACAGCGAGGAAAGTGTGGAGATCGCCAACCAGGCCGGGGAGCGCCTGGGCAGCGTGACCCATCGGATTGGCGAGATCGATGGCATGAATCAATCAGTGGCAACTGCTACCGAAGAACAAACCTCGGTAGTCGAGTCACTCAACATGGACATCACCGAGATCAACACCCTCAATCAGGAGGGCGTGGAAAACCTCCAGGCGACCCTGCGCGCCTGTGGCGACCTTGAGCAGCAAGCCTCGCGCCTGAAACAACTGGTGGACAGCTTCCGAATCTAATAACAGCAACACAAAAAAGCGCCTGGCTCGTCAGAGAGCCAGGCGCTTTTTTATGCCTGAATCACGGCTGCTCCGCGCAGGCAGCTATTGCTGCTCTTGCGTGCTGAGCGGTCGCTCGGGCACGGTCGCCGGCGCCTGCGTCAACTCGACCCAAAGCTCGGCAGCCTCGGGAAAATCCGTGCCGGCCTGATCATTCAACGCCTCAGGGTCGTAACGCCTGACACAGCCCTCCCCCAGCGTCGGTGGAGGGCTAGAGGTGGCTCGATCGAGTGGATCAGTCATGGGTAACCCTCCTAGGCCGACAGCATGCCGAGGCGTGACGGGGCGCAATCCAGCCGGCAGCAGAGCGCAGCCTGACCCTGTGTGGCAGACAACTCAGTCGAACACCACGGTCTTGTTGTTATGCACCAGTACGCGGTCTTCCAAGTGATAGCGCAGACCACGGGCCAGCACCATTTTCTCGACATCCTTACCGAGCCGAACCATTTCCTCAATGCTATCGCGATGGCTTACACGCACCACATCCTGCTCAATGATCGGGCCCGCATCGAGCTCTTCGGTGACGTAGTGGGAAGTCGCACCGATAAGCTTCACCCCGCGCAACGAGGCCTGGTGGTAAGGCTTCGCACCAACAAATGAAGGCAAGAAACTGTGATGAATATTGATTACCCGGTGAGCGAACTCACGGCATAACGCTGGAGGGAGAATTTGCATATAGCGAGCCAGCACTACGGCATCGACTTGCAGCTCCTGCACTAAGCGCGACACTTCGGCAAAGGCCGGCTCTTTGTTCTGTGGGTCGACCGGCACATGGTAATACGGAATGCCGTGCCACTCGACCATACTGCGCAAATCGTTGTGGTTGGAGATGACGCAGGGAATTTCACAGTCCAATTCATCACTATGCCAGCGATGCAGCAAGTCGGCGAGGCAGTGCGATTCGCGGCTGGCCATCAACACAACGCGCTGCTTTTGTGCCGAGTCAGTGATCCGCCACTCCATAGAGAACTCGCGGGCAATCGGCGCAAAGGCCTGTCGAAACCCGTCGAGATCAAAAGGCAGGGAGTCCGCACGAATCTCGTGGCGCATAAAGAACCAGCCACTTTGATTGTCCGAATGATGGCTCGCTTCAGTGATCCACCCATTGTAGGTGGCCAGAAAGTTACTGACCTTGGCGACGATACCGACGCCGTCCGGGCAGGCAATTACCAGCCGAAAAGTGCGCATGCGGGAAACTCCAGAAACTTCACAAAGGCGGCCATTCTAGCCGCAGACCAGGAAAACTTCAGTAATCGGTGCCGCTCGGGCATAGACCGACAGGGCCACGGGCACTGCAATCAATTCAAGAACCGGCAAAACGCGAACCCGATAAACGCCAAACACCCGTGAGCGGGCAATAACCCGCGCTCGCGACCGGGTTTTGTTCAGCATATATTTCCAGTTGATGAAAACCCTATTTAACTCAGCAAATAGCTCTAAACCGACTCATCGGACTGAATACAGGTAGCGGCAAGAACATCGCTGGAATATTTGTGCAAAACTTTTCAAACATGTTTACTTGCACAAAGTGCCTGACTATTATTGATAACACTTAGCCACTGCCACCCTCTCGGTTCAAGGTAAAGCACATGTCACTGATCAATGAATACCGCGCTACAGAAGAAGCCATCAAGGAACTCCAAGAGCGCCTGAAAAGCCTGTCGCAAGACGACAAACTGAAAAAAGAACTCGAGTTCGAAGGCAAACTCCGCACGCTGATGGGTGAATACCAGAAATCCCTGCGTGACATTATTGCCATGCTCGACCCGGACGCTAAATCGAGCAAATTGCCGCGCGCGACCAAAGCCACCGGAACCAAGCGCGCCCGCAAGGTCAAGCAGTACAAGAACCCGAACACCGGCGAAGTGATCGAAACCAAAGGTGGCAACCACAAGACTCTGAAAGAGTGGAAAGCCAAGTGGGGCGCCGCCGAAGTAGAAGGCTGGGCCACTCTGCTCGGCTAAATACTGCCGCCGGGAGCCTAATTCCGGTGCGCCTTAAAAAACGCCAGCATCGCTGGCGTTTTTTATTGTCTGGCGATTGCTTATCCAGTGCTGACCCGCAGCACTGGAGCGAGCTATAAGCCGTAGCGCTGCCGCAATTGCAGTGCATACTCATGCCACTCGTTCAACACCAGCTGCTGCGTAGCAGATGAGTTACCCAACGCTTGCGTCAGCGCCAGATCGAAACTCATCAAGGTATTAGGCGCCCCCCATTCCGGCGTACTCAGACGCGTCCGACAGAATTCTCGCCAGCGTTCTTGCTCGGAGTCCACCAAAGTTTCTGGAAAGTTGCGCGCTCGGTAGCGAAACAACAACTCTGGCAAGCGCCCATCATCGAATGGCCAGTCTTCTTGGGCTAACCGTTGCGGCTCTGCGCAGCGCACTTGCTCGCACAGGCGGCGATCACGATCACCAAGAAAGCCGTCATATAACTGCTGCTCTGGATCTTGGCTCGGCGCAAACTCATCCGAGCTATAGAGTGCTGCCAACTTATTTTTCCAAACCGACTGCGACTCACGTAGCAATGCAGCACGCGCCTCACACTCGCCCATATCGACGTGTAAACGCTGCCGATCTTCTTCACGCAACACGCTCAATGGTGCCAGTACCGGGCAGCGGTTAACGTGCAGCAACTTCAGCGGCACCGGCAACTCACCCTCCGCCAACTGTTCACGCCGGGTGTACAACAACCGCCGCAGATTGTCGGCATCCAGCTCCAGCAATGGCCTCGGGTCAGCCTGCAAGTCGCAAACGATCAGAGCATTGCGATTACGCGGATGCCAGGCCAGCGGCAATACCACCGCCGAGTAATGCCGGGCAGCGGCAAAGCGCCCAGAGATATGCACCAGCGGTTGCAGCAAGCGGATCTGGTCGAGCACACGCTGCTTGCTGCGCAATTGATAGAGGTAATCGTAGAGTTTTGGTTGCTTGGCACGGATCAGGCGCGCCAGCCCGATGGTCGCGCGTACATCGGACAACGCATCGTGGGCCTGACCGTGATCGATACCGTTCGCGGCGGTCAGACGCTCCAGTTTCAACGTGACCCGCCCATCCTCCTGCGGCCACTCGATACCTTCCGGGCGCAACGCATAGGCGGTACGCACCACGTCGATCAGATCCCAACGGCTATTGCCGCCCTGCCACTCACGCGCGTACGGATCGAAGAAGTTGCGGTAGAGACTGTAGCGCGTCACTTCATCATCGAAGCGCAAGCTGTTATAGCCCGCCCCGCAGGTCGCTGGAGCGGACAGCTCGGCATGTACCCGGGTCATAAACTCAGCTTCGCCCAACCCCTGCTCGGCGAGCCGGCTTGGGGTGATGCCCGTGATCAGACAAGCCGCTGGGTGCGGCAGGATGTCGTCGCTCGGCCGGCAATAGAGATTGAGCGGTTCGCCGATTTCATTCAGCGACTCATCCGTACGAATTCCGGCAACCTGCAGCGGGCGATCGCTGCGCGGGTCGATACCAGTAGTTTCGTAGTCGTACCAGAAGATGCTCGAGGTCACAGTCGATTCCTAAAATGGAGGGCTGCGGCAGTCTAACATCCGCCGTCGAGCTGGCTGCCGGGTTGGCTCCCGGCAGCGTAAAGCATGATCCTCCGCACAGTGGCAGACAGCCATTAGTCACGTGCCTTGCAGGCTACTCGCCAGTACAGCTAGCATGCTTAGACATGGAAGCTCACTTCATAACAAGGACGGTCAGAATGAGTGATTCTCTCGCGCAAAACCCCTACGCGGCTCCCGCCAGCAACCTGCAAGAACCCACCCTCAACAGCCAGGTGCCAAGCATCGCTGAAGCCCTGCAACGTGGTTACGACTTCAGCATCGGTGCGCTGATCAGCGAAGCCTGGCAGCGCACCAAAGGTGCCAAGGGCATCATCATCGGTGGCGTCCTCATCTATTACGTGGCCATCCTGGTGATCAGCACAATCCTCGGCGTGGTCTTCGCCTTCGCCGGCCTCGGGGCTTCAGACGGCGGCGCCACCCTGGTGATCGGTCAACTGCTGGTTGGCATCATCGGTTCGGCCCTCACCTACCCCCTCCTGGCCGGTATCATGATGACGGGCATTCGCCGGGCCGCCGATCAGCCGATCACCATCAACCAGATGTTCAGCCACTTCGGGCTAGCACTGCCCCTGATCGTTACCGCCTTGATCATGATGGTGCTGATATATGTCGGCCTGCTGCTTCTGGTGATCCCAGGCATTTACCTGAGCGTGGCTTATATGCTCGCCATTCCACTGGTGGTGGAGCGCGGTCTGTCGCCCTGGCAGGCACTGGAAACCTCGCGCAAAGCCATCAGCCAACACTGGTTCAAGGTGTTCGGCCTGTGCCTGCTGCTCGGCCTGATCATCGGGGTGAGCGCGATCCCGCTGGGGATCGGCCTGATCTGGAGCCTCCCATTGTTTGCGATCAGCATGGGCGCGCTCTACCGCACCATCTTCGGCGTGCTGCCAGCCGCCAAGTAGGCCACGCCTAGACTCCGGGCCGTTAATACGGCCCGGTTGGTTGCTTCCCCGCTTGCTGCTCGCTAGCATCGGGCTTTCCTCGACGCAGTTCGCCGATGCCTCTCACGCCCGCCACCCATTTTCACCCTGGCACGCCTATCGGCGTGACGTTGGACACCCGCTTTCGGGTGGAAACCCCGGAAGGTATCGACCTTATTCTGCGCCCCGCCGGCCTGGTGCCGCGCGCACTGGCCTTCGCCATTGACCTGGCGATCCGCGGCCTGGTGCTAGCGGTGATGTTCGTCATCCTCGCCCTGCTCGGCCAGCTCGGCATGGGGCTCGGAACGATCCTGCTGTTTCTTGTCACATGGTGGTACATGGTGCTGTTCGAGGTGCTCAACCAGGGGCGCTCACCGGGCAAACAGTTGATGGGGCTACGGGTCGTTCACGATGACGGCACTCCGGTGGGCTGGGCCGCTTCGCTGACCCGCAATCTGCTGCGCTTCGTCGATATCCTGCCGTTTGGTTACACCCTGGGCGTACTCAGTTGCCTCAACCACCCAGCCTTTAAGCGTCTGGGCGATCTGGCCGCCGGCACCCTGGTGGTTTATCGCGATGTACCGCTAAAGCGTCCGTCACTCCTTACCGTCGAACCCTTGCGCCCACCCTTTCCGCTGGGTCTCAACGAACAGCGTGCGCTGCTGGGTTTTGCCGAACGCCAGACAGAACTCTCCAGCGCCCGGCGTGCCGAGTTGGCGGCGATTCTCGCCGAACCGCTAGCCGTACCCGCCGACCAGGCTGAAACACAGATCAACCGCATCGCCCGCGGCTTGGTGGGCCCCGCATGAAGCAGAGTTTGTTCGAAAGCCGTCATCAGGCCGACTGGCAACGTTTCACCCAGCTGCTCGATGCGCTGGAGCGCGGCAAGGCCGAGAGCAAGACTTGCCAAGGGTTCGCCGCCGACTATCGGCACCTTTGTCAGCAATTGGCGTTGGCCCAGGAGCGGGGCTACAGCAGCCACCTGATCGACCAGCTGCAACTGCTGGCCATGCGCGGCCATCAGCAGTTTTACCGGCATCGCAGCCACCTCGGTGCACAGTTGATCGGCTTTGTTCTCGGCGGTTTCCCCCGCCTGGTGCGCGCCGAATGGCGTAGCGTGCTGGCCGCCAGCCTGTTGTTCTTCGGCAGTCTGATCGGCATGGGGGTGCTAGTTTATCTGGTCCCCGATCTGGTCTACAGCGTGATCGCCCCTGAACAGGTGGCCTCGATGGAGGCCATGTACGACCCTGACACCACCCGCATTGGCCGTTTCGGCGAGCGCGACTCCGGCGATGACTGGATGATGTTCGGCTTCTACATCCTGAATAACATCGGCATCGCCTTTCAGACCTTCGCCAGCGGCCTGCTGTTTGGCCTGGGTAGCCTGTTCTTCCTGCTCTTCAACGGCCTGATGATTGGTGCGGTGGCCGGCCACTTGACCGAGATCGGCTACAACCAGACCTTCTGGTCCTTCGTTATTGGTCATGGCGCCTTCGAGCTGACGGGCATCGCGTTATCCGGTGCCGCCGGCCTCAAACTCGGCTGGGCGTTACTGGCGCCGGGGCGGTCAACCCGCGCCGAAGCTTTACGCTTAGCGGCAGGGCGCAGCGTTCAACTGGTCGGCGGGGTGATCCTGTTTCTGCTGATCGCCGCCTTTATCGAGGCGTACTGGTCATCGATGACCTACACCACGCCGCAGATCAAATACCTGATCGGCGCCGGGCTGTGGCTGCTGGTACTGACCTATTTCGTCTGCGCTGGACGGACCGCCCATGCGCCTGACTGATGCCAGCGTGGTGATCCGCCCACGTACCCCCTGGGAAGCCCTGGACCTCGGCGCACTCCTCGCGCGCCGGCATGCCGGCCTGCTGATGGCCAGTTGGGCGCTGGTAACCTTGCCGGTTTTCGCGCTCCTCAGCCTATTGCTGTGGAATTACCCGAGCTGGGCCCTGTTCCTGTTCTGGTGGCTGAAACCGGCCTACGAACGCCTACCGTTGCACATTCTCTCGCATGCCTTATTTGGCGACACGCCGACCCTCAAACAAGCCCTCAAGGCCTGGCCGCGCTTGCTCAAGCCGCAACTGCTGGCCAGCCTGACCTGGCGCCGCCTGAGCTTGACCCGTAGCTTCGATTTGCCAGTGCTACAGCTCGAAGGCCTCTCTGGCCAAGCCCGCAGCCAGCGGTTGATCGTCCTCGGCCAACGCGACGCCGGGGCGGCAACCTGGCTGACCCTCGTCGGCATGCATGTGGAGGGTGCCCTGTGGCTGGGCCTGATCACCCTGTTCTACCTGCTGTTACCGCAACAGATCGAACTGGACTGGAGCTGGCAAAGCCTGATCGACGCGGCCTCTGGCGATTGGCGGTGGCTGGAGCACCTGTCCAATCTGCTCTATGCGCTGTTATTGATCGTCTGGGAACCGGTCTACGTCGCCTGCGGTTTCACCCTCTACCTGAACCGCCGCACCGCCCTCGAAGCCTGGGATATCGAGCTGGCCTTCCGCCGCTTGCGCCAGCGTCTCACGGGCGTGGCCTATGCCCTGCTAGTCGGCGTCGGTCTGCTCTTAATGCAGCCGCCCAGCTCTGCCTGGGCCGCGCCGGCCAGCATCGGTAGCTGCCCGCTGCCCAGCGCAGACCCGTTGGGGCCAGAGGCCGACCGCCTGCAACACCAGCCACTGACCAGCAAAGCCGCACAAGCCAGCATCGCCGCCCTGCTTGACCAGCCGCCCTTCGAGAATCGCGAAAGCGTGACGCGCTGGCGCTTTGGCGAAGAAAACCAACGACCAGAACCGAACAAAGATGAGGGTCAAGGCCTGGCCAAGCTGATCAAGCACGTTCTCGATCTGCTCGGGCTCTGGAGCAGCATGGATAAAGTCGCGCTGTTCTTCGAAGTACTGCTCTGGGGAGCCGTCATCAGCCTGTTGGTGCTGTTTGGGTGGCGCTACCGCGACTGGCTGAACACCTTCGCCGGTCGTTTTGCGCTGCCGCAGCGGCGCCAGCACGCCATGCCAACCCTGTTGTTTGGCCTGGAAGTCGCGCCGGAAAGTCTGCCCCAGGACATCGCTGGCGAAGCCGAGCGGCTCTGGGCCGAGCAGCCACGTGAAGCGCTCGGCCTGCTCTATCGCGCACTGCTCAGCCGTTTGCTCCATGACTTCCATCTGCCACTGAAAGGCTCCCACACCGAGGGCGAAGTCCAGCAACTGGTACAGAGCCTGGAGCAGGCCGATCTGAGCCGCTTTACCCAGGTGCTGACGCGCCACTGGCAGAACCTCGCCTATGGCCATCAATTGCCGCCGGAGAACCTCAAGCGTGGTCTCTGTGAGGGTTGGCGCAGGCTATTTCATCAGAGCGCCCAGGCATGAACCGGCGCACCTCCTTCTTCCTTGGCGCGGGCCTGTTCCTCGCACTCGGTCTGCTGGGCATCTATCTGCTCAGTCGCGTGTCGCCCTACCAAACCACGATCAAGCATGGGCCCGCGCCGGAAGTTGCCGCCAATCCTTATCTGGCCGCCGAACACTTTCTGCGCAATCGCGGCCTCAGCGTGCAGCGTGCCGACGGCCTGGAGGTATTACCCAGCTTACCGAACCAAGGGCAGACATTACTGCTGCTCGGCGATCGCAAGCACATGACGCCACGCCAAGCCGAACGAGTATTGGGGTGGGCAGCCAAAGGCGGCCATCTACTCTTCGTTGCCGAACGCGTGTGGGACCAAGACGCGGGTAAAAGTGGCGACCTATTGCTCGACCGTCTGCACATCCAGCAACGCCTGACCGAAGACCTCGACGACGAAGAGGACGCAGAAGCCAGCAAAGCCGACGCAGACAACCCAGCGCCAGCGGAGCAAAACGCTGCGAGTGACGAAGACCGCCCGGCCTCGGCATCCGACAACGAGCAGCCAACCGACACTGAAGAGCCGAATCCGGACAACGAGCAGAGCGCCGATGAAGACCGCTACCCGGAACTGACCAAACTCTATCTGGAGAACGAGAACGCCCCGGCGTACATCAGCTTCGATACCGACTTTCACCTTTACGATGCCAAGAACCAGGCCCAGGCCTGGGCCAATAGCAGCGACTCCACCCATATGCTGCAACTCAACCACGGCGACGGGTTGATCACCGTGCTGACAGACAGCTGGATCTGGCAGAACCACGGCATTGGCAGCTACGACAACGCCTGGCTGCTCTGGTATCTGACCCAAGACAGCGCGGTCACCCTGCTCTATCGCGCCGAACGTGATGACCTGGCAAGCCTGCTCCTGCGTAACTTCCCCGAAGCGCTGGTAGCCTTGGCGCTGCTCATCGCCCTGACGCTCTGGTCGGTCGGCCTCCGCCAAGGGCCGCTGCAAGCCCCGGCCAGCCGTGCCCGCCGACAATTGGAAGAGCACCTGCGCGGCAGCGCCGATTTCCTTCACCGTTGCAGCGGCCAGCACAGCCTACTGCAAGCTCTGCAACGCGATATCCAACGTCAGGCACGCCGACGCCACCCCGGCTTCGAACGCCTCGATGTCGCGGCGCAGTGGCAGATTCTCGGGCGTCTGACCCGTCTGCCGACCAGCGCCATCAGCCAAGCCATGCGCCCGCTGCCCCCGCAGCGCCTTTCCGCCGCCGACTTCACTCGCCAGGTCGCCCACCTGCAAACCCTTAGGAATGCCCTATGAGCGCACAGACGCCAGAACAGCCAACCACAGACACTCTTTCACGCGCGGCGGCCAACCCGGCGGCGGCGCCTACAGCCAATCCGGCGGCGCAACGGCAACGCGCCAGCCAGTTGGCCCAAGCCCTGCGCCAGGAACTGCAAAAGGCCGTGATCGGCCAGAGCGCGGTGATCGACGATGTGCTGACCGCCCTGATCGCTGGCGGCCACGTACTGATCGAGGGCGTGCCTGGGCTCGGCAAAACCCTACTGGTACGCGCCCTCGCCCGCTGCTTTGGCGGCGAATTTTCGCGCATCCAGTTCACCCCGGACCTAATGCCCAGCGACGTCACCGGCCATGCCGTGTATGACCTGCAGTCCGAGCAGTTCAAGCTGCGCAAGGGCCCGGTGTTCACCAACCTGCTGCTGGCCGATGAAATCAACCGTGCCCCGGCAAAAACCCAGGCGGCGCTGCTGGAAGTCATGCAGGAGCGTCAAGTGACGCTGGAGGGGCGTGCGCTGCCGGTGCCGCAGCCCTTCATGGTGCTGGCCACGCAGAACCCCATCGAACAGGAAGGCACTTACCCACTGCCGGAAGCCGAACTCGATCGCTTCATGCTCAAACTGCGCATGGACTATCCCTTGGTCGATGAGGAACTGAACATGGTTCGGCAGGTGAGCCGTTCATCCAAGGCCGACATGCTTGAGGTCACTGCGCTACGCACTCTGCTGCAGGCCAAAGAGGTGCAGGCCCTGCAGAAAATTGCCAGCGAGCTGCCGCTGGATGAACAAGTCCTCGACTATGCCGTGCGCCTGGCTCGCGCCACCCGGAGCTGGCCGGGCCTGGCCATCGGCGCCGGGCCTCGCGCTTCGATCGCCCTGGTGCGTGGCGGACGGGCGCGGGCGCTGCTGCGCGGCGGTGACTTCGTGATCCCCGACGATATCAAGGGCTGCGCCCTGGCCGTGTTGCGCCACCGTGTGCGGCTGTCGCCGGAACTGGATATCGAAGGGTTGTCGGTCGATCAGGTGCTCCAGCAGTTGCTTGATCAGGTCGCAGCGCCACGCCTATGAAAGGTCCCACATGAAACCGTCCCGCACGCTGTTAGTGCTGCTTGGCAGCCTGCTCGGCGCAGCCATCTTGCTCGGCGCCTTATCCGCGCTGGGGATCAAGCTGCCCATGACCTTGCAGCCACTCTGGTGGGGCCTGTTGCTGGCCCTGACGCTGATCGCGCTGCTCGATGCGGCCTGGCTACAGCGCCAGCCCTCGCCGCAACTGGAACGCCACTTACCGGGCAACCTGTCGCTCGGCCGTTGGGGCGAAGTACAGCTGACGGCCCACCACAGCTTCAGCCAGGTGCAAACGCTGGAGGTCTTCGACCACGTTCCCGCGGGCATGGAGTTCGAACACCTGCCACAACGCATCGAACTGCACCCCGGCGAGCGGACTCGATTCAGCTACCGCGTGCGCCCGCTCGTGCGCGGACACTTCAGTTTCCCCCGCTGCGAGCTCAGCCTGCCTAGCCCGTTACGCCTGTGGCAAGGCCGACGCCACCTCGAACTCGCCGCGCAGACCCGCGTCTACCCAGACTTCGCCCGCCTCTATGGCGCCCAGTTGATGGCAGTGGATGACTGGCTCAGCCAACTCGGGGTACGCCAGCGCCCACGTCGCGGCCTGGGTCTGGAATTCCATCAACTGCGCGAATTCCGCGACGGCGACACGCTGCGGCAAATCGACTGGAAAGCCACCGCCCGCAAGCGCACCCCGATTGCCCGTGAGTACCAGGACGAGCGCGACCAGCAAATCATCTTCCTGCTCGATTGTGGCCGCCGGATGCGCAGCCAGGATGGCGATCTCTCGCACTTCGACCACGCCCTCAACGCCTGCCTGTTGCTCAGCTATGTGGCGCTGCGCCAGGGCGATGCGGTGGGGCTGACGACTTTTGCCGGCGACCAACAGCGTTTCGTGCCACCGGTCAAAGGCCCCGCGCAGCTCAGCGTTTTGCTCAATGCCGTCTACGACCTGGACAGCAGCCAGCGCCCGGCCGACTTCACTGCGGCCGTTGACGCCCTGCTCGCCCGCCAACGCCGCCGCGCGCTCGTCGTACTGGTGAGCAACCTGCGCGACGAGGACGATGAGGAGTTACTCGGAGCGCTCAGACGCCTGGGGCGTCAGCATCGTGTACTGCTCACCAGCCTGCGCGAGGAGGTCCTCGATAAGCTGCGTCAGTCCCCAGTGCAAGGTTATGAGGATGCCTTGGCCTACTGCGGCACAGTGGATTACTTGAATGCCCGTGCCGGCCTGCACGAACGCCTGGCCGCCCACGGCGTACCGGTACTCGATGCACGGCCAAGCGAACTCGGCCCGGAGTTGGTCGGGCGCTATCTCGCGTGGAAGAAGGCAGGGGTTTTTTGAGCGGCAATTGAACTAGGTAACACCCAGGTAGAGCGCGCTGTCACACCGGCGCTGCCAACGAATGAAAACTGAAATACTGGCGTAGGGCATCGACCATCTCGACATAGTCGGCAGGTGGCGCGACCAAGGCGAAACCAGAGTCAAAGCCGCCCGGAGTAACGTCTTCACGACACCACTGGCAGGTGGCCGAAAAGTCGATAAGTCGTTGGTCAGCTTGGCCAGGAATCTTCAAGCACATCTCGAAACGCGCGCCCACCAGCATCGGCAGTTGGCTGATAAGCATCAAGCCATCCAACGAGACGTTGCCGATGTAACCCATCGGCTTATCGGTGATGCGATTGAAGACCTTCAGGTAGTAAGGCAGCTGATGGCGTTCAATCCGGCGTTCAATTCGCATGATGGCAAATCGCTATAAATGACAACTGAGTATGGCCGCACTCTTGCAACCAGGCCAGCTTCAACCACAGCGTTCAGCAACGCGCTCGCTCAATTGGCGACGAGCGGTGTCTATCTGGGTATCGCTGTAATAGACCCTCTGGCCCTGCGCATCGTTTGAGTAGTAACGCCCACCATCGGCTAACTGCGCCAACCTATCGCGGAGCTCGCGGCATTCTTGCTCGCGCTTGCCCTGGCGTTGAGCCGCCTGGGTTGCAGCCTGTTCCTGCTCCTGCCGACGCGCTTCATAAAACTTCTCGGTGCGCGCCTCGCGCTCACGGGTCGCGGCATCGCGCTCGACCACCTGTGGCTTGACCTGAATCTGTTCGGCGCCCGCAGCCGGGCGCTGATCGAAGTGCACCTGCCCCTGGGCATCGGTCCAGCGGTAGATCTCCGCTGCAGCCAATCCCGACCACAACAGCGCACAGCACAACAGGTAACGCATGGCTTTCCTCCCTGAAACAAAAATTGAGCTTAGCGCTGAGTCGCAGTCACTCAAGTCGGTCACGACCAGCGGCTGCACTACAGCTCAACGGTCTTCACAGCGGCGCTGGCAAGACTTTGGCCGGCTCCGTGCTGCGGTGGCCCAATTGCTGCAAGGTGTCCAACCGGGCACGGGCCCGGTACGCATATTCACTCGTCGGGTAGCGCGCGATGATGAATTGATAGGTTTGCGCCGCGTCGACAAACAGATTCTCACGCTCCAGGCACTGCCCGCGCAGCAGCGATATTTCCGGCTGCAGGTAATTGCGCGAACGGCTCTTACGCTCGGCCTTCGACAACTCCAACAGCGCCCGCTCGCAATTGCCGCGGTTGTACTGGTGGTAGGCGTTATTCAGATGGTAATCGAGTGACCAACGGGTGCAGCCGGCTGCACTCAGGGCCAAAGCCAGAACCAGTAAAATTCGCATGGGCATTTCCTCCGATGTGCAGTTTATCGACAGTCACGACAAAAACTGCAGGCTTCAGCTGGCAGCATATCCTCCGATTGGAACTGAGCCACTGCGCTTGGCTCGCAGCATGGGCGCTGGCTAGACTGGCCGTACCCGGCCCAGGTGCCAAGGAAACCTCATGCCCACTCGCCTCGCTCTGTTGCTCTGCTCTGCCTTATTGGTCGCCTGCTCACCCACCACGCCCTTGTTCATTGCCCAGGTCACCACCCAAGAGGTGGCTGAGTACAAGACACTGAAAAACAACCGCATGACGGCGGCAATAGAAGAAGAAGGCGACCTGCTGACTTACAGTGCCATGGCCATCCGCGACGCAAAGAGTGCCCAAGCCGAGCAAACCTACCTGGCGGGTTATCGCGACAAAAAACTCGGACCTGAAGTGCGCGCCATTGCGCTGTACCAGATAGGCCTGATGTACATGAGCCGCTACAACGATGAGCGCAATGACGAAAAGGCGCTCAACTGCTTCTCTCAGGTGCGCAACGAGTTTCCGCAGACCCGGGCGGCAACACGCAGCGACGCGCGCATCGAATTGATGCGCCAGCGCGCCCAGGAGCCGGTGCAGAAAACCTCGCGCGAGCTGCTGGCGCATTGGCAACCCAGCCAAAACCTCGACCTCTACCAACCCAGCCTCGACCCGGACATGACCCTGCTGTCACGTCGCGCGGTGCTTAAGGATCGGGTTGCCGAGGCCGAAGAGCTCTACCAACTGGCCCTTAGCGATAGTGGTGTGCAAGCGGAGATCAAGGAAAAAGCGCTCTACCAGTTAGCCCTGATGTACCTCGCCCCCGACAACCCGCACGCCAGCCGCGACAAGGCCATCGCTTACCTGCGCCAGTTGCTCGCGCAATTCCCGAACAGTGCGCTGGCCAGCAAAGCGGCGCGCCACTTGGATCAGGCGCTTAACCAGACGCTACCCTAAGCTGTCACGTTCAAGCCGTAGGCTTTGCGCGGCGAGACAGCTGCGCTCGAGTATTTATAGAAACCGAATAGGTAATCTCGCAGCGCGTTTTAGCTGCGTCGCGCGCTGTCCTGGGGTATCTGCACGCCGGTGTTTTAGGTAGTGCAGCGCAACAATGACTACAGCGCCGCAGCATAGTAGCCTCGCACTCTGCTCGAACCCTGGAGTCCCCCGCATGACTTTTCGCCGCACTAAAATCGTCGCCACCCTCGGCCCGGCCAGCAACTCCCCGGAAGTGTTGGAACAGCTGATTCTCGCTGGCCTGGACGTTGCCCGCCTGAACTTCTCCCACGGCACCCCGGACGAACACAAGGCGCGTGCGCGCCTGGTCCGCGAGATCGCCGCCAAGCATGGCCGCTTCGTCGCGCTACTCGGTGACCTGCAAGGGCCGAAGATTCGCATCGCCAAATTTGCCGATAAGCGCATCGAACTGAAGGAAGGCGACAGCTTCCGTTTCTCGGTCACCCACCCGCGCGATGCGGGCACTCAGGAAGTCGTCGGTATCGACTACCCCGACCTGATCAAGGACTGCAAAGCCGGCGACGAACTGTTGCTCGATGACGGCCGCGTGGTCATGCGCGTCGAGTCGACGACTGCGGACGAGCTGCACTGCAAAGTCCTGATTGGCGGGCCGCTGTCCGACCATAAAGGCATCAACCGCCGCGGCGGTGGCCTCACAGCGCCAGCGCTGACCGCCAAAGACAAGGCCGACATCAAACTCGCCGCCGAAATGGAACTGGACTACCTGGCCGTGTCCTTTCCGCGCGATGCCGCCGACATGCAACTGGCACGCCGCCTGCGCGACGAGGCCGGAGGCACCGCCTGGCTGGTGGCGAAAATCGAACGCGCCGAGGCAGTGGCCGACGACGAAACCCTGGACGGTCTGATCCGCGCCAGTGATGCGGTGATGGTCGCGCGTGGCGACCTCGGCGTGGAAATCGGCGATGCCGAGTTGGTCGGCATCCAGAAGAAAATCATCCTCCACGCGCGCCGCTACAACAAAGCGGTGATCACCGCGACGCAGATGATGGAGTCGATGATCAGCAGCCCGATGCCGACTCGTGCGGAAGTCTCCGACGTCGCCAACGCCGCGCTGGATTTCACCGATGCGGTAATGCTCTCGGCCGAAAGCGCTGCCGGCCTGTACCCGGTCGAAGCGGTAACCGCCATGGCCCGCATTTGTGTCGGCGCCGAGAAGCACCCGACCAACAAGCGCTCCAGCCATCGCCTGGGCCAGACCTTCGAGCGTTGCGATGAAAGCATCGCCCTGGCGGCGATGTACACCGCAAACCACTTCCCCGGCGTGAAGGCGATCATCAGCCTGACCGAAAGCGGTTACAGCCCGTTGATCATGTCGCGCATCCGTTCCGAGATCCCGATTTTCGCCTTCTCTCCGCACCGCGAAACCCAGGCCCGGGTGGCCTTGTTCCGCGGCGTCTACACCGTGCCCTTCGACCCGGCGGCCCTGCCGGCGGACAAAGTCAGCCAGGCGGCGGTCGACGAACTGCTCAAGCGGGGCGTGGTGCAAAAAGGCGACTGGGTCATCCTGACCAAGGGCGACAGCTACCACACCACCGGCGGCACCAACACCATGAAGATCCTGCATGTCGGTGATCCACTGGTTTAAGCTCGAGCGTTAATGAAAAAGGCCGCTCACTGAGCGGCCTTTTTCGAGGTTCTGTCCGGACAGTTTTGCCTGGACGTTAGCGTTAGGCGAATTTGGAGAAATCCGCTTTGCGCCGTTGCATAAAGGCCGACAGCGCCTCGACGGCTTCCGGCGAGCGCAGGCGTTGACCGAACAACTCGCCCTCTTCAGTGATCACCTGCCGCAGCGCTTCTCGACCCGGCGCTTTCATCAAGCGCTTGCTGACCTCCACCGCCGAGGGCGCCAGTTGTTGGAAGCGCAACGCCATTTCCCGAGCCTTAGCCAAAGTGGCCGCACCATCCTCCAAAGCCGCATTGGCGATCCCCCAGGCAGCGGCCTGCTCGCCAGTGAAGGATTCTCCCAACAGCAGTAATTCAGCCGCTTTGGCATGGCCAAGCATCTGCGGCAGGATCAGGCTGGAGCCGAACTCAGGGCACAGGCCGAGGCTGACGAAAGGCATTTTCAACGTGGCATCGCGGCTGACATACACCAGATCACAATGCAGCAACAGCGTGGTGCCAATGCCGACTGCGGCACCTGCGACGGCTGCCACCACCGGCTTCTTCAACTCGAAGAGGGCGCGCATGAAGCAGAACACCGGGCTATCCATCCCGGTTGGCGGCGCTTGGAGGAAGTCGGCCACATCGTTACCACTGGTGAAACACTCACTGCTGCCGCAGATCAGTACCGCCCGCACACTCGGGTCGGCATCGGCGGCTTCCAGCACTTCGGCCATGCGGCTGTACATTGCGCGGGTCAGCGCGTTCTTCTTATCCAGGCGATTCAGGCGCAGGGTCAACAGCCCCTCTTCGCGCTCAACGACTACATGTTCGCTCATGACAATCCTCAGATAACTGCCGCGCTCAGAACCTGCTCAAGATCTAGTCGAGCGCAGCTCAGGCAAGGCGAAACGGGCGAAAAAGCGCAGTTTACGAGTGGTAAATGAGCATTTTGAGTTCGTTTTCAACGTAGCATGAGCAAGCGCAGGCAGATATTGAACAGGTTCCTAGCGTGCGTGGGGCAGAAACAGGTCCGCGAGCATCTGGTTGCGCGGCAGACCAGCCAAATAGAGCCGGCGGGCGAAAATGTCGACGCTGGCCGGATGGCCGCAGAGTAAAGCGAGGGTTTGTCGTGACACAAGGCGCAGTTCGGCCAAAGCCGCTGGCAACTCGGCCGCGCTGATCAGTTCAACCTGTAAGTTCGGGTAGCGGCCGGCCAACTCCTTGAGTTCGCCGGCGAGGTAATGCTCGGACGCGTCGTGCGCCAGATGGATCAGCCGAATAGCGCCCTGATGGCCCTGCCGCAGGGCTTCGCGCAGCACCCCGTACAGCGGCGCTAAACCGGTGCCGGCGGCCAGCAGCCAAAGCGGTCGCGCCTGCCAGTCCGGGTCGTAATGCAGGGCCCCGCCACGCAGTTCGCCTAAACGCAGTACATCCGCGGCTTTGAGTTGCCGCGCCGCGTCGCTGAAGGCTCCGCTTTGCCGGCAATCCAGATGGAACTCCAGCCAAACATCCTCCCCCGGCAGACTGGCCAGGGAATACGGCCGCGCCACACCCGTCGTGCTCCACAACACCAGGTGCTGACCCGCCTGATAGCGCAACGGTCGCTCGGGCAGCAAGCGTAGACGCAGCACAGTGGGGCTCAGCCAAGTACAGCTGTCGACCCGTGCCGGCAATCCATCGCGCACGGGGTCGAACACTTCAACACTGAGGTCATCGATCACCCGGCATTGGCAGGCCAGCCGCCAGCCCTCCTCACGCCGCTGCTCAGCCAGCGCCTCGGGCTTGGCATCCAGCGGTTCGCCACGCACACAACGCACCATGCAGGCATGGCAGCTACCGGCGCGACAGCTGTAGGGCACTGCGATACCCGCACCGTGCAGGGCATCCAATAGGTTGCTGCCTGGAGCCACAGTGCAACGCTGGCCAGCGACACAAAGCTCAGGCACCACTGCCCTCCCACGCTGCATCGCAACGGTTACGCCCGCCACGCTTGGCCCGGTAGAGCGCCTGATCGGCCCGTTGCAGCGCTTCGTCGAGATCATCCCCCATAGCCAACAGGGTCATGCCGGCAGACAAACTGATGCTATCCACCTGCACCCCGACAGGTTCGGCACTGGCAAACGCCTCACGCAGGCGCTCGCAGCAGGCGGTGAACTGATCGGCATCGGTATTGGGTAACAACAACACAAACTCCTCGCCACCATAACGCGCCAACACATCACCATCGCGCAGGCACGCACGCGCCACGGCGGCAAAGGTTTGCAGTACGCGGTCACCCGCCGCATGGCCGTGAGCATCATTGATCCGCTTGAAATGGTCCAGGTCAATCAGCGCCAGGCCATGTTGACGCCCTGGGCGAAGGCCACCCAACTCCCGCGCAGCCAGGCGGAGGAAGTGCCGACGATTGAACAGCCCGGTCAGCTCATCGGTGGCGACCAGGTCTTCCAGCTGACGCATCATCCCGCGCAAGGTGTCCTGGTGCGCCTGCAAGGCGAATCGCCGCTGGCGCATGCGTTGACGCATGGCCTGCAGATAACCGGCGAACAGGCTCAACCAAACCAGCACGACAAACAATGTACAGACTTGCAGCAACGCCAGCCCCGGCTCGGCCAAACGCATCTGGTAACCATCCCAGAGGTTAACGCCGGCAAAGCCAAAAAATGCCACAGCCGCGCAACGGGCAAAGACTCGGGGGTGCAGCTGAAATACGCCAAACAGCAGAATCAGGACATAGATCACCAGCAAGGTTCCACGGGCGCTATCGAGATTGGACAGCAGGTAGGTATGCCAAGCCAGGGCTAGCAACACCTGCGGCTCAGTCAGGCTGGGGTCGCGGAATCGCAGGTTGTAGCCACTGATGAACAAGGCAAACAGAACGACTTGGCTGAGGACCACCAGAGTGCAACTGATCAGCGCGGTGGACAACGGTGCGCGGTACAGATCACCGAGCACCACGATCCAGAACAACAGCAAACTGAGGCCGTAAGTTGCCACCGCCATGCCGAAACGCTTCAGCAACAGGCTTTGCAGGGCTCTATGCGTGACCCTTTCACTTGCGGTGCTCATGGGCTCCATCCCGTGCTGGCATCTTGCCGCCACTCTACCTCTGTGATCACAAAATGCCTAGCACGCTGTCTGGTGCGTTAACCGACCAAGGTCTATTGTCGGCGGGTGCGCCGGGGGCGAACGCCGCGTTATACTGCCGCGCCTTTTTTACCTTGAAAGCGCACCGGGTCGTGGTCCGGTACGCCTCGATGTTCCCGTGTTTATAGAGGAGCGCGCCGCATGACCGTGATCAAGCAAGACGACCTGATTCAGAGCGTCGCCGACGCCTTACAGTTCATTTCCTACTACCACCCGGTAGATTTTATCCAAGCCATGCACGAAGCGTATCTGCGTGAAGAGTCGCCGGCCGCACGCGACTCCATGGCACAGATTCTGATCAACTCGCGCATGTGTGCGACCGGTCATCGGCCGATCTGCCAGGACACCGGCATCGTCACGGTATTCGTTCGCGTCGGCATGGACGTGCGCTGGGATGGCGCCACCCTGAGCCTGGACGACATGATCAACGAAGGCGTACGCCGCGCCTACAACCTGCCGGAAAACGTCCTGCGCGCCTCCATCCTGGCCGACCCGGCGGGCGCCCGCAAGAACACCAAGGACAATACCCCGGCAGTGATTCACTACTCTATCGTCCCGGGTAACACCGTGGAAGTGGACGTGGCCGCCAAGGGCGGCGGCTCCGAAAACAAATCTAAGATGGCCATGCTCAACCCGTCCGACTCCATCGTCGACTGGGTGCTCAAGACCGTGCCGGAGATGGGCGCCGGCTGGTGCCCGCCGGGCATGCTCGGCATTGGCATCGGCGGCACCGCCGAGAAGGCTGCGGTGATGGCCAAGGAAGTGTTGATGGAGTCCATCGACATCCACGAACTGAAGGCCCGTGGTCCGCAGAACCGCATCGAAGAAATGCGTCTGGAGCTATTCGAGAAGGTCAACCAACTGGGCATCGGCGCCCAGGGCCTGGGCGGCCTGACTACCGTGCTCGACGTGAAGATCATGGACTACCCGACCCACGCCGCCTCCCTGCCGGTGTGCATGATCCCCAACTGCGCCGCCACCCGCCACGCGCATTTCGTGCTCGACGGTAGCGGCCCGGCCAGCCTGGAAGCCCCACCGCTGGATGCCTACCCGGAGATCGTCTGGGAAGCCGGCCCGTCGGCCCGCCGCGTCAACCTCGACAGCATCACCCCCGAGGACGTGCAAAGCTGGAAGCCCGGCGAAACCATCTTGCTCAACGGCAAGATGCTCACCGGCCGCGACGCCGCGCACAAACGCATGGTCGAGATGCTGAACCAGGGTGAAACCTTGCCGGTCGACCTCAAGGGTCGCTTCATCTATTACGTTGGCCCGGTCGACCCGGTACGCGAAGAAGTGGTTGGCCCAGCCGGTCCGACCACGGCAACGCGGATGGACAAGTTCACCCGGCAGATTCTCGATCAGACCGGCCTGCTGGGCATGATCGGCAAGTCCGAACGCGGCCCGATCGCCATCGAAGCGATCAAGGACTACAAAGCCGTCTATCTGATGGCCGTCGGCGGTGCCGCTTACCTGGTCGCCCAGGCGATCAAGAAGTCCAAGGTGCTGGCCTTTCCGGAACTCGGCATGGAAGCCATCTATGAATTCGAAGTGAAGGACATGCCGGTGACCGTCGCGGTCGATGCCAAGGGCGAGTCGGTGCACATCACCGGCCCGGCGATCTGGCAGAAGAAGATCAGCGAGAGCCTGGCGGTAGAAGTTCAGTAAGCGCCTTGGCGTCAAAAAAAACCGGCTCATGATGAGCCGGTTTTTTATGCCTATTCTCCCAGTTATGTGCTGCAAGCGCCCAACACACCCCGACCTATCCATGCCTTCGGTAGCGCCTGAAACCTCCCCGTTGGGCTATCAACAAAAGCTTCAGCTTGGCGCGACGCGTAATTGGGGCACAGCCTTTTTGCAGTCTAAATCTTCAGCCCGCCCGACCAAACTCAGCTCCGTGACCGAACTGCGCCGCTGCGCCAAATAGCGCGTGCAACTCACCCTCAGGAAGGAGGCGAAGTTCAGCACCTCCCCGCGATAGTCCATGACCTCCTCGTACAGCTTGCCGATCAACTGATTGGTGGTCATGCCATCGGCTGCGGCGATTTCCGTGAGGATGTCCCAGAACTGGTTTTCCAAGCGCAGGGGG